>JASJDR010000233.1 GCA_030065615.1 Xenococcus sp. MO_188.B8
TTTTGCTGTCATTCGTTCGTTTATCTCCACTGCGAAGAAACAAGGCTTAAATGTTCTTGACGCTTTGACCAGTGCTCTTAAAGGGCAACCTTTTGTCTTTTCTTACTCCTAAATTACCTGGGCTGTTACCAGTAAACTGGTATGAGGCAGTAGAGTTCTGTCAGCGACTTTCTAAGCTGACGGGAAGGGATTATAGACTGCCTTCGGAAGCACAATGGGAATATGCTTGTCGAGGTGTTACAAAACCCCTAGATCTGGAAAAAGGAGAATCCTATCCACCTTTTTACTTTGGAGAGACTATCACGGGCGAATTAGCTAATTACGATGCCTCATCTACTTATGCTGATGAACCCAAAGGAAAAGAGAGCAGGAAAACCACGACCGTCGGTCAATTTCCGCTTCCGCCTAATGCCTTTGGTTTGTACGATCTGCACGGTCAGGTCTGGGAATGGTGTGCGGACGACTGGCATGATAATTATGAAGATGCGCCTACCGATGGAAGTGCTTGGATTGATGATCATGATAGGGAAAATATCAATATTGAAAATGAATCATATTCAGCTAAAAATAATGAAAATAAGCTTTATTCTCCTCTGCGGGGCGGTTCCTGGAACAATAAACCAGAAAACTGCCGTTCCGCTTCCCGCTACGGCAGCTTTAGGCGCGACTACCGCTACAACAAGTACGGTTTTCGGGTAGTGTGCGGGTTCGGGAGAACCATTGAGAATTAAGAATGCAGAATTAAGAATTCAGAATTAATTCTTAGCTTTACTTTGTTCTTTTTTCCACCGCAGGCGTTCACCGCAGATGCGCCTACAGCGATCGCAATATTTTTTTTATATCAAAGTTTCTTGATATTTGAGACTTAATTGAGATGAAAGAATTATCAATTATTCAAAAGACTTGCGATCTAATCAAGTATTATGTCCCTATCGTAGAGAAATTCCCCAAAGTTCATAAATTTACCGTCGGGGACAGAATTATCAATCAGTTGTACGATCTATTAGAGGGTTTAATCAAAGCAAAATATGCTAACAAAAAATTAAACCATTTAATTAACCTAAATGTTCGACTAGACATCTTACGGCATCAGACGAAACTATTATTAGATTTCAAATTAATTTCTCTCAAACGTTATGAGTATATCAGTAAACAAATTGATGAAATTGGCATAGAATTGGGAGGCTGGATTAAAAAGCAACGCGAGCGAGAATAACCTATCGATCGGTGATATAGCTAAAATATCGACAAAACTATTATGAAAACCGTTAAATTGAACGAGCTAGTAAAAGAAAATTTATTAATTCTAAAAGAACCTCTGGTCATAGAACATGATGGCAAGCTAATCGGTTATTATTATCCAGTTATCGATCAGCAGGAAGTCAAAAAAGCGAAAGAAGAACTTGATGTAATTATGGAAAAAGTATTAGCAGAAACAGAGCTAACAGAAGAAGAATATGTATCAACATTCATGGATGCCGACGAGAATTAATGCGCCTAGTTGTTGACACAAATATCCTAGTAGCCGAACTTCTTAGAAAGCGAGGGAGAGATTTAATTGTCTCAAAAAACTTAGAATTATTTTTAGCTGAAAAGATGAAAGATGAAGTCCAATATGAATTACAAAAACGGATTTCCATCATAATCACTAAAACTAATTTGACTCACGAACTGGGACAACTACAATTAGAAGCAGCCTTAAAACTAATTGATAGTAAAATTATAACTTTTCCCTTATTTTTTTATCAATCTTTTGAAGAAGAAGCAAGAAAACGTATTCCTAGAGATCCTAATGATTGGGAAGCCATCGCCTTAGCCTTAGCCTTACCCGCAGCAATTTGGACAGAAGATTATGACTTTTTCGGTTGTGGATGTCCCACTTGGACAACCCAAACTTTATTACTCCAAATTAATTAATATCCTAATTTTACCTCAAACATCAATCCAAAATCTCCCATTAGCATGAAGCGTTACGGTAACTTATATCCCCAAATCATCGAATTTGAAAATATCTATTTAGCCGCCCAAAAAGGTAAGCGTTTTCGAGATAACGTTTTACAATTTAATTATAATTTAGGAACGGAAATATTAAAAATTCAGCAAGAACTGAGAGACAAAACTTATCAGCCAGGAAGCTATCGAACTTTTCACCTGAGAGACATCAAAAGCCGTTTGATTTCGGCAGCACCCTATCGAGATAGAGTAGTTCACCATGCTTTATGTAATATCATCATCCCAATTTTTGAAAGAACTTTTATTAGCGATACTTATGCCAATAGAGAAGGTTATGGAACTCATAAAGCCTTAAGACGTTTTACTGTTTTTGCTCGTTCCAGTCGCTATGTACTGCAATGCGATATCAAGAAATATTTTCCCAGTATTGACCATGAGATTCTCAAGCAAACGATGCGACGGAAAATTAAATGTAAAAATACTCTTTGGTTGATCGATCTAATTATTGATAATAGTAATGAACAAGAGGAAGTAATTAATTATTTTCCTGGCGATGACTTACTGACTCCGATACAACGCAGACATGGTTTTTTGTCCGATTTTGTATGGCATTTTACTTTATAATTTGACTATGTCATTCCTAGCCTATAGAACGAAACTTCAGCTCAATAACCAGCAAAAAACCCTTATGCGTCGTTGTGCTGGTTACAGTCGTTGGCTGTGGAATTGGGGATTAGATCTGAAACAAAAAGCCTACGCTGAAGGAATTAAGTTAAATAAATCACAACTGAGAAAGTTTTATACTAATCATGTAAAACCTCTTTATCCTTGGCAATCGAGCCTTAGCTCTAAAATATATCAATATGCTTTTATTGATTTAGACGAGGCATACAAACGCTTCTTCAAAGGATTAGCTAAATATCCTAGATTCAAGAAGAAAGGAAAAAGTAGTAATCGTTTTACTCTGGACGCTAGTGGCAAACCCATAATTATGGGAGGTTACCGTCATAAGTTACCATTCTTTAATGGACTCAAAACTTATGAGCAACTACCCATCTGTTCAACCAAGAAAGTAACTTTTTCTGAACAAGGGGGAGATTGGTTTATTTCCTTTGTGGTCGAAGTCGATTTTCTGCCGACGGAAAAACAAGTAGATAAAGTCGGGGTTGATTTAGGAATTTCTAACTTAGCGACCCTATCTACAGAAGTGCTCTTTGAAAACCCAAAAGCTTACGCTAAAGCATTAAAAAGACTAGCTCGATTACAGAAAGATTTAAGTAGAAAAGTATTTCAATCTCATTCCTGGTACAAAACAAAGCTCAAAGTAGCTCAAGCTCATCGTCAAGTTGCCGATATTCGGTCTAATGCCATTCACCATCTGACTAGTTACCTAGCTAAAAACCACGGCGCGGTAGTTATGGAAGATTTGAACGTCAAAGGATTAATCAAAAATCGACATCTTAGTCAAGCTTTGTCCGATGCTGCTTTGGGGATGATTCGTACTCAGACAGAATATAAATGTCAACGCTATGGTTCAGAATTAATTCTGGCTGATAGATTCTTTCCCAGTTCCCAACTATGTAGCGACTGTGGGCATCGACAGAAAATGCCTCTGTCAGTTCGGGTTTATAGTTGTCCTGAGTGCGGAATG
Organism: Xenococcus sp. MO_188.B8; assembly: GCA_030065615.1. Classification (GTDB taxonomy): domain Bacteria; phylum Cyanobacteriota; class Cyanobacteriia; order Cyanobacteriales; family Xenococcaceae; genus Xenococcus. Next base: position 3,605 of record JASJDR010000233.1, read on the forward strand.
AAGAAAGATAGAGATTTGAATGCTAGTCTCAATCTTCAATCTCTAGTGGCTGGCTCGGTCACTTTAAGGTCTGTGGAGGGGGTGCTGCCGACAGTCCCGTGTGAAGCAGATAGTAAACGCCAATCTAGCTTGTCTAGTTTTGGGTAGGTTTTACAGAGCAGTTCAGCCTAGTCCTGATACTAAATCCTGTTTGCAAACCCTACTTAAAAGTTTAGTGAAGGCAGAAGGCAGGAGGCAGAAGGCAAAAAGATTTAAGTCAATTTTAAACTCTTAACTGAAAAGTATCTTTTGGTAATCGGATTTCGTATGAGATGCTGGTAACGGTATCCGAAAATCAAACTGGGTTGGGGAGCTTGGTAGGGTTAAGCCGAAGAGTTTTTCAGCCCTCTACCAATATTTCACCGAACTGGCGATCGTGGAAAAACTGAAAATAAAACGCTCAAGCCAAAAGTTTAGAGGCTACAGAGAATATATTGACCGCGAGAGAGGCTCCCAGCCAGGGAGCATCTCTAATAGTGGTGTTGACGGCATTGCTCTAGAAATGGTCTTGATTCCCGATGGAACCTTTACCATGGGCGCACCAGAGGATGAAGAAGGAAGTGATAGCAGTGAACGTCCCCAACATAACGTCACCATCTCTGCGTTTTTAATGGGACGTTATCCCATTACTCAAGCTCAATGGAAGGCGATCGCTTCATTAACAGACCTTAAAGTAAATCGAGATTTAGAGCCAGATCCTTCTCGTTTTAAAGAGCCGTATCGAGGCAGAGATAGATGGCAAAGACCCGTAGAAAATGTAAATTGGTATGAAGCAGTGGAATTCTGTCAGCGACTTTCCAAGTTAACGGGAAAAAACTATAGACTGCCTTCTGAGGCGGAATGGGAATATGCTTGTCGAGGTGTGAGACAACCCCTCAACCTCGAAAAAGAAGAATCCTATCCACCATTTCACTTCGGAGAAACCATTACTACAGACTTAGCCAATTATCGGGGGACGGATGAGAAGGACTATCAATGGTCGGGATATTATGGTAAAGGACCCAAAGGAGACTATCGAGAACAAACGACACCAGTGGGCTATTTCAAAGCTGTCAACCCTTTTGGACTCAGTGATATGCACGGTAATGTCTGGGAATGGTGCGCGGATGATTGGCATGAGAATTATCAAGGTGCGCCCACTGACGGGAGTGCTTGGCTGAGTGGAAATGAGAAGCGTTCTCCTCTGCGGGGCGGTTCCTGGGTCGATCATCCAGGTAACTGTCGTTCCGCTTCCCGCATCATCGGCAGGAGGCGCGTCTACCGCGACGTCTATATCGGTGTTCGGGTAGTGTGCGGGTTCGGGAGAACTCTGTGATCCTTTATTCTTTTTCCCCTTTTACTCTTTATACTCTTTATATTTTTTACTTTTTTCCGCCGCAGGCGGATCGCCAGATTTTTTTAGGACTGCTAGATTTTTTAGGATTAATGGTTCGTAGCAGTATATTTGTATCTAATAGATAAGCCATTACCAGCGCAACAAAAAATCTACGTAAACTTGGGCAAACCTATGTAGACGTGATACCAAGCGCACTTGTATCACTAAGGGTTAGAGGAGTAGAATCATCTTTGCTCTTTAACTTCCCTTCCAGGTCTGGATTCTGGTTAACGAGCTTGACCCCAACCTGGACTTTCATCCCGAAATAACTGTGCCGATAGCAACCCTTCAGCAATTTTGAGATACGCGCCCAATAAGTCCATACATGCTTGTTATCATCCACTGGCGAGATCAAGGCGTTACAGGCTCTAGACAGACGTTCAGAAAGTCGAAGACCGCGACGAGCTAAAACTAGGCTGGCTGCTGTGCCACTGTTTAACCCGTAAAGACTCATGTATTTAGTTAATCCAATTAGAGTCGAGTAAGCTGGATTAACCTCGATAACCTGGATTGCTGCTAGCTTGGCCTTGGAATGAACTAGCTCACAAAATTTAGCATAAGCAAAACTCGAAAGCATCTTTGCGTAACGTTTGCCCTGTTCTCTGAGGGAGGCTTTTTTGCGAGAAAAATCTAATTGTTCAATAATTATCAGACATTCATATTTTGTAGCTACTTCTATAATTTGACCAATAGCTAAAGATAATATATGAGTTACTTGCCCAGATGATTTGTTATTTAGCTCGAAATCAATCTGAGCTTGATCTTTTAAATTACCTTCAGAGTCACAATAAGCCCAAGCAAGATTATTCACATTTAAATCAACTCCAACAGCTCCATTATTCCGATGAGAGATAGTGGGAATATCGGGTAACTCTACTGTGGTATGTAGATACCATTTACTGTTTCGTTGGACAAATCTATGAGTAACTGGCATCAAAGAGCCATTGCGATAACTATGACCTCTTTGATGTTTGGTAGGAGTTAAGGCAATATCAATCCATTCTTGACCATATCTAAATTTAATTTCACTACAGCTAACTTTACTGCCAAATTCTTTAATTAAGCAGGGGGGTACTGTAATAGTTAGGTTGCCTAAACTATTTAATCGACATAATTGATTGCCACAGTTATAAGTTTTGGCCCCAACCATTAAAAAGTTAGAATTTCTGGCTGTTTTCCAATCTTCTAACCATTCTCCGTGATTAGTATAGCCAAATGCCTCTAGATTATATTGAGCCTTAAATAATTTTTTTGTTCCAAAGCAAAGAGTTATTCGGTTAGATTTTATTCTTTGATTGAGTTTAACTAATTTGGCTTGTTTAATTGCTAAACGACGTTTCTTTTGATGAATTATGAAGCGTTCTTTTTTGACTGATTGTTGTTTTTTTATTCGCTTTTTTATTCTTTTTTCGTATTGTGATATCGATTTTTTAATACTAGTGATAGTATTTTTTAAATCTTGGGCTTGAGTTTTTTGTAATTCTCTTATTGATTGATGCTTACCTTTAAGATTATGGTAAACATTCCTCACTGTCGTGCTATCTACTTGAAATTTTCCTTGTAGAGATTTTTCAATCTGACCAATTTTCTCGCCCTTATTTAATCGCAGATGCATCTCTCGCTCAATCTGAGAATATAGTTGAGCCATTTCGTCGAGAAAGGAATAAATTTGAAAAGGTAGTAGAGTTTGAAAACTGGGCATATGTTCATTTTATACTGTTGAAACCTAGTAAATATGAAAATTAAGGCAAAAATTTGGGAGAAAATCCCCACAGTTAATAAGTTTACTGAAGTTTACCTAATTATTCGGTGTTCAGCACATAGCCGATCACAAAGTGCCAGCCTTTGGCTGACTGCTAAAACTAAACTATGCTCAAAGCTGTTTAAAAATTAGTATCTTCCTAGTCTCCCAATCTCCTAGTCTCTTCATACCTCGTCCTTTCTTTAACGTGTTTGAAGGGGATTCTCCAAACAATATTCTGTAGTCAATTAAAAATTGACCCATATTCCAGAATCCGTAACGTCTCGCTATATCAGTAACTTTAGAGGTTTGAGGATCGGCTGATTTCAAGGCTCGATGCACTCCCTGTAAGCGTAATATCTTGAGATATTGTATCGGTGATAGACCAAAGTATTCACTGAATGCATAGTAGAGAAAAAGTGGGCTGGTTTTCAGTTCTTGGCATAAATTACTCAGGGTAATGGGGGCAGCAATGCGATCGCGCATAAATGTTTCAGCACGCTTGACTAGCTGTAGTTGGCGAGATTCTTTTTCTGATAAAAAGTTTGAGTCAATAGATTTCTGTGTCATTTTCATTCTTGAGCAATTTTACAACTGTTGTAATTCTTGCTGGATCAACTGATATAGCTGAATGTTGTTTTGTTGCTGAATTAAACTAGCAGCTGTTTCCCAATCTTTTTTGGTTTGGGGGATATTTCCTAATTCATAGTAGGTAAGACCGCGATTGTAATAAGCTACACCATCCTGGGGATTAAGTGCGATCATCTGATTGTAATCTGCCAAGGCCTGATCATATTGTTGTAATTGAGCGTAGATATGACCGCGATTGTTATAAGCTTCAGCATACTGGGGATCAAGTGTGAGGGCTTGATTGAACTCTGCCAAGGCCTGATCATATTGTTGCAATTGAGCGTAGGTATTACCTCGATTGTAGTAAGCTATAGCCTCCTGGGGATTAAGTGCGATCACCTGATTGTAATCCGCCAAGGCCTGATCATATTGTTGCAATTGAGCGTAGGTATTACCTCGATTGATATAAGCGTCCACAAGCTGAGGATCAAGTGTGAGGGCTTGATTGAACTCTGCTAAGGCTCGATCATACTGTTGTAATAGAACGTAGGTATTACCTCGATTGATATAAGCGTCCACAAGCTGAGGATTAAGTGTGAGAGCTTGATTGAATTCTGCTAAGGCTCGATCATACTGTTGTAACATAAGATGGTTAAGACCGCGATTATAATAAGCTTCAGCATATTGCTCTTCAAGTGGGATCGCCTGATTGAGAGCCGCCCCGAGCTGATCATATTGTTTTAATTCATCAGCCAATGATATTTGCGCCAGTGTAATAGCACCACCAACAAATAGAGCTATGGAAATTTTGTCAAGATATCTCATTTTTCCCTCCTTGTGGCGACCCACCCTTAGCTAGACAAGCACATTGTTTTAACTAACGCGATCAGTCTATTCTTCTGTATTATTTGTACATTTTGAGTTACTTAATAATTACAATATAGGTACTTGGAATTCTGCAATATCCAAAAATTATATTGTTATCCAGTTTTGCAGTTCGAGAAAGTAAACTTTTATTAAGCTTATCTGTAGAGATGAAAAATGTTAAAGGAGCAGTTGAACTCTTAAACTTTAAAACGACCAATACAGAAGAATTTCAAAGCATTATTTCCCAAGAATTCACTACCATTGAGCAAGTCGAGCCGATGAGAAAAGAATTTTATGCTGATTTTCGGGCTTACACAGTTGGGCAACTAATTTTTACTCATGTCAATTTCCCACATGGAATCTCAGTTATCCCGATTCCAGGAGAAAAATGGCTTTTCCTGGAACTCCCGTTAAGCGGTCAGCTACAGCTTGGATATCTAGGAAGAGATATTTACTTCGACAAAAACTCTACTGATTTAATAGTCAGCAATGAACCCATCCTTTACAGATATCAGGAGAATGCTAACCATACAACAGTAGGAATCGATAAGTCAATGCTTACTGCTTATGCGCAAAAACTCGTCAACGGACAAGAAGAGCGAGAATTAATATTACATCCTCAGCTATTATGGAGAACCCCCGAAGCTGATAGTTTCCGACGGTATTTAGAATTTATCTCTCAAGAGTTAGTGCGAGGAGGAAGCTTATTTAACTCCCCCTTAATCACCACAGAAATACAAAATACTATTTTCTCAATGCTCCTGACTCTATCCGACAATAATTACTTGCCCCTAGAAAAGCAATTAGAAGAGGCTTGTTTTCCAGCTTACGTTAGGCAAGCAAGAGACTATATTGAAGCTCATCTTGACCGTCCAGTTTCTCTGGCTGACATTACTGCCGCTACTGGAGTCCACGTTACTACTCTGCTCAAAGGTTTTAAGCAGCATTACGAAATTAGCCCGATGGCCTATTTAAAACAGAAACGACTAGAAGCAGCCCACGGGAAGCTTCTAGCTGCTGAGCCTTTAAGCACCTCCGTTACGAAAGTAGCGACTCAATATGGATTCTTTCACCTTGGTAGATTTGCCCGCGATTACCACCAGCTATTTGGCGAACTGCCCTCAGAAACCCTGAAACGCTGAAATAGTTCAGAAAGCACTCCCTTAAGATCAATAAAGGTGGCGGAGGGAAAAGATCGATCTGCTCAGTTCGCAAATCTGCGGTTACATTCAGTAACGCCCTTCCTCTAACCTTGGGAGAAGGAATTGTTGTCATTGCTGCGAATATGCAGATCTCTTTGAGGAAAAGGGATTTCGATATTATTGTGGGCAAAAGCTTGCCAGATTGCTTGATTAAGTTCGCTGGTGACACGCTTCCGAGTGATCGGGTTGTCTAGCCACACGGAAAGTTCAAAGTTAATACTAGAGTCGCCAAATCCAATAAAAAAAACTACTGGTTTAGGCTTTTTTAGGACATCGGGATGCTCTTTAGCTACCTTAAGCAAAATCTCAATCACTTGTTCCGGCTCACTATTGTAACTGACTCCTACGGGAATTAAATAACGACTAATGCGATCGCTGCCCGTATAGGTGACTACCGAAGAGGTTAAAAACTTTTGATTGGGAACAATTTTCTCGACATGATTGAAGGTTTGAACAGTTGTGGCGCGAATACTCACACGCTTGACCACAGTGATTTCACCATCAACCTCTACAAAATCCCCAGGTTTTAAGGCTCCTTCAAAAAAAAGCAAAATTCCGCTAATGAAGTTACCCATAATTTCCTGTAAGCTAAATCCAATACCCACAGATAGACCTCCGGTAATGGCAGCTACAGTGGTCGGATTTAACCCTAATTGACCCAAAACCACGATAATGCCCAAAATAATTAAGATATAGCGGCTGGATGTTAAAGCAGCCTCTACTACAGCTGGCTGAGCCTTAGTCCGTTTAGTAAGCAAGAGATAGATAAGATCTTGAGTGCCAGACAAGACTCCAACCCAGAGATACAAGCCTATAATGGCATTAAATAAAGAACCTATGGTCAGAGCATTAGTAAAAAATGACGTCAAAATAACTCCTTTCAGAGAGTCTAAATTAGTCAAATAAGAGAGGATTTGAATAATAACGTACAGGGTAAATAATGGGGCATATAAGCGATAATGGTAGCGACGCACCGCAGATTGGTCAAAGACAGCATAGAGGATTCCCAGAAAAAAGCGGTAGAACAACCACGCCCAAAACAAAGTTTCTGCTTTGGTTATAAGACCAATTAACAAGCCTTGAGATAGGAGCAACTGTCTGGTAATCCAGAGTGCCATCAGCCCTAATAGGGGAAATTTGACGTAATTAAGGATTATGAACAGACGTTTAGCATGGGGTTCTAAGTAATTAGGAAATTGCAGTTGCAGTTTCTCAATTCGAGATTCCAGAACTTTTTTCAGAAACCAACCTAGTAGAATCGCTAACAAGATTGCTAGTAATTGAAGTCGCACACTAGGACGATCCAAAAAGATCAAAATCTTGGTGAAGAAGTCATAGAGAGGAGCGAAATTCAATTCATTAAACATGACTAAATTTTACTACTCCTCCCCAGATTTACTAACTTCTTCTTGCCTCACTTTTTGTCTCACTTCATCTATTTTCTGTTCAAATTCTAAAGCGGCTTCCTGGGGCGTCATCTCCCCTGCCATTACTAAGTTGTAATAGGATTCTCCATATATCCTGTCAGCATTATTAAACTCATAAACATAAGTCAACGAAACTGCTAATGCTGTCTTCGATTGGGCGTACAAGATTGCTTGAATCGGGGATAATCTTCGATCTAGTCTAACCTTAATATTAACGGGGATCAGCGACTCTGTTTCGAGGGCTAATTTTCTTTGCTGTTCCTTATTGGTTAAGAAACTAGCAAGTTGCAAAGCCAATTTACTCGCAGATTTAGAAGATTCCCGATTAAATACTATTGCTTTGGTAAAGAGTAATGGCGCAGCGACCCTATGACCTGCACCCCCTGGTAAAGTAGTAACGCCGAGCTTATCTGTTCCTAAAATCGCTTGTATATACGATATCTCTTCAGTTTCACAGACATAATAAGCTAATTTTCCTTCAGCAAAAACTTGCTCTAGAGTGGAGCGCTCATCAACCAAAATAAAATTGGGGTTCTTCTGAGCATAGCGCAGCCATTCTAACCAACGGGCCCAGGCTTGGGGATCGAATACTTTATCTTCTTGGTTATTTATCGGTTTTGACCGGAAAATCGCTACTCCCCAGAAAGTATCCAGAAAATTAGAATTTAAGGCAATTTGGCGTTCGGCTTCGACCTCTGTGATCATTTGTGGTAAAGTTTTTAGTGGTCGCTCAACCTGGGTTCTGTTGTAACAAAGAACTTGGGTCTTTAAGGAAAAGGGCAAGCCATAGAGATTATCATTGAAGGTGACCTGACTAATCGATCTCGGTAAGTAATTTGATAAATCGAGATTGTAGTCATCTAGAGTTTTAAGAGCTCCAGCTCTAAGCAAGGAAACCAGGTTTTCAAAGGAACTAATCATCAGGTCAGGGCCTAGACCCGATTGCGACTGTTGTCTAAATTGTTCTGATATCTCCTTTTCTGGAAAGAATTCGCTGACAATTTTGACCTTGGGATACAATTCTCTATAGTTATCCAAGATACTATTTAAGGTCACAGCTTCCTGGCCTTCAAAAGGATGCCAGATTAACAGGCGACCTTGCGGTCGCTCATTGGCTTCAGAGGAGATATTGCGACACCCAGACAGGAACAGTGTGATCGCTAGTAGTAAGATGCTAGAAAAAAGTCGATACATTTATACTATTTGTCTACACACGCATAATTAAGCTTTCGGCGATCGTTAATAACAGGCTGCAAGGGCGTAAGCTCCTGTGTAACTAAAGAAGGATAGCTGTTGAGACTGTTACCAGTGTGACTAAAAAGAAAAACCCGATCGCTAGCAGAATAACTATATTGGCAGAGTAGATGACATTTGAGCAACCAGTACATTTTTACCTCAGGAGAGACTACTATTATCGGACTTCCTATTAATCATTTTCAGCGTTGCTGAATCAGGCTATGAAAAGCAAATTGATCATCTTCTAGATACATTCTAAAAAAGCTAATAGCTAAGAGCGAGCACCTAAAAACTATGCTAGTAATGCTATTTGTTACATATTTTAAATCAGTAATGCCTCATTTTCCTAAAAGATTCAGTAATTTGCATTTCTATTTGTTGCGGAATACCTATTTCAATGCCCTGCTCATCAAATGCCTTGTTAAGACGACGTCGCAATTCTCGCCCCACTGTCCATTGTTTTGACCTACTCCCACGTTTACGTTCCTAGCGTCACTAAAAACATGGGATTCGAGGCTCAAACGGAGATTGCAACCTGGGGTTGACTGACATCTCCTAACCTCAGAGTTGAAGCCCCAACTCTCAAAATATTAATCGAAGCGTTTGAATCTCTTCCATGTTTACTATTGCAGCATGGACATACCCAATAACGCTTATCAAGTGGCAATTCATCTAAAACATAATCACAACTAGAGCAGGTTTTAGATGATGGGTACCATTGGTCAATATAACTAACAAT
>JASJDR010000234.1 GCA_030065615.1 Xenococcus sp. MO_188.B8
AATTTATAGTCATTCCAATTAATTTCCATGCGATTCTTATCGGGTTAATTTATCGGCTGAGAATCATAATTTGTAGGGGCGAAAGGCCTTTCGCCCCTACCCATTGAATACATATGGTTTCTATTTGGAATTACTATAGTAATCACCATCGGGGGCTTTTTTTAGTTGATGAGGGACTTCATGGTACAGCATTTTAAGCAATAAGCTATCTTTTTCAAATGCATACTGAGTAATTAGAGTCAGATACGCTTTTCTGCGCAAGTCCTCTAACACGGGTTCAGAATTTTTAAAAATAAAAGGTATTTTTGCCAAAATATAACTTTTTCCTCTAATTAGCCTACCTAGTAGTTCCTCTTGTTCGTTAGCAAAATGTTTCCACTGCTTAGGCTCGATCAGTGGTTCCATCATTTCAAGAGCTTTCTCTAGGGGAACTCCTACTAGGGAACCCTCCACGTGAAAAAGTCTATCTGTTTTATCCGATGACATGATGAAGATGCTGTTCCTTAGTCTTTCTGGCTTATCGTGTTCGGGGTTTAAATCAATGAAGATTTCAGCCACAGCGTAAGATGACTTGATTTTTTTCGGTCTCACCTGCTGTAGCAGTAATCTTCTAAGCTTGTCAATTGTTTGTCTATAGATCGAAATTTTATCTAGCTGATCCGATGGAGGAAGAATTGCTGAATAGCAAAGAGGATTTGATGATACAGGAGCACAAGATGACATATTAAATGGTATTTGTTGCTGTAAATCTATATCTTCACTTGTCAGTACAATCAGGGGCTTTTTCACCCCCATGCGATAGCCAACTTTCAGTGATATGTCAGGATTCCAAGATTTTTCGTCGGGATAAACAATAACCAGAGAAGCTGCCTCTAATGAATCAAATATTGGTTCTTGAAGCGGCTTAACATCGTAGATATCTTCCGCTGCTTCCTTAACTAGATCTAGCAGGAGAGCCGCGTTTCCACTCTCTGTTGGCGGACTAATGAAAATAAGATCAGGCAGTATTACCATTTATTTATATAGTGTTATATATGAGCATCCAAAGAATTTGATTTGTTATGTCTTCAGGAAACAATTTGTTTTCTAGGAGCAGCCCACGGACGGCGCTGGCCATCCGTAATGAATGAAAGAAACACACAAAATTAAAAAAATTATTCTCGTTCGTAGTATTAAGTATTTTCCTTCTATTTTTTGCATCTTCAATTTACATACTTTTCGCTATTCTAAATTTAGATGTCTCACAAATATAGTAATCACCATCAGGTACTTTTTCTAGTTGTTTAGGGACTTCATAGTACAGCATTTTAAGCAATAAACTATGTTTTTCAAATGTATATTCAGTAATTAGGGTCAGAAACCCTTTTCCGCGCAAGTCCTCTGACACGGGTGCAGAATTTTTAAAAATCAAAGGTATTGTTGCCAAAATATCACTTTTTCCTCTAATTAGCTTACCTAGTAGTTGATGTTGTTCTTGATAAAAATATTCCCGCTGATTAGGCTCGATCAGTTCTTTAATATTGCTAAGAGCAGCCTCTAGGGGAACTCCTACTAGGGAACCCGCAACGTGAAAAAGTTCATTTGTTCTATCCGATGACATGGTAAAGATGCTGTTCCTTAGTATTTCTGGCTCATCGTGTTCGCGGTTTAGGTCGATGAAAATTTCAGCCACAGCGTAAGATGAATTGATTTTTTTCGGTTTCACCTGCTGTTTCAGTAATTCTCTAAGCTTAGCAATTATTGTTTGTTTATATGCAGGAATTTGCTTTAGATCATCCCATGAAGGAAGAATTGCTGCATAGCAACAAGAATTTGGTAATCTAAGATTACTAGATACCCCATCCAATGGTAGTTGCCCCGCATCAAATGGTATTTGTTGCCCTAAATTTGTATCTTCAAGTGTCAGTAAAATCAGGTGCTTTTTCACCCCCATGCGATAGCCAACTTTCAGTGATATGTCAGGATTCCAAGATTCGTCGCCGGGATAAGCAATAACCATAGAAGCTTCCTCTAATGAATCAAATATTGGTTCTTGAAGCGGCTTAACCTCGTAGATATCTTTCGCTGCTTCCTTAACTAGATCTAGCAGGAGAGCCGCGTTTTCACTCTCTCCTTCTATTATTGGCGGACTAATGAAAATAAGAACCGGTAAAAAATTAGCTAGTTTAGAATCCCAGGGGGTAACTGTAGGTTCAACTTCGGCTTCTTCTTGAGAAATCTGCTCCAACTCCTGAGCCATATCAGCATACTTTCCTCCCAAACGCCGTAAAACTTGCGCTTTAATTTTTGCAAAGGGACGAATTTTGGTTGCTAAATTATTATCTCCTGATAAAGGTAAAAGTAACTGTGCTTCAAATTCCCGCACCGATAAACAAAGTCTTTGGGCTATATATTCAGATACTTCATCAATAACGGAAATGGTTTTACTTTTGGGTACTGAGTCTACAAGTAATTCTCTGACACCAGGAATAAATTCATATTCAATATAATCAGCTTGGGTGTTTTGGGGTGTTGTAGATTTGAGTAAACCACTCATAAAAACTTCCGCAGCATGAATTTGTCTTGAGTTTGGTAGTAGGGTTTTTTGAATGAGTTGCACCACTGGTAAACTAACAGGTGCAGCTGCCATTAGTCCGGCTAAACGACGTGCTGTAGGAGAAGCGGTAGCGCGAAATCGATTTACAAGCGCATCGGCACTTAGTTGGGGTGGTGTTTGAAAGGTATTTTTTTCCGACGTGGGTGAGGTACCATTCTCCAATTCGGGAAGAGGCTTTGAATTTGAATTTATATGAAGAGAAAATTTAAATCCTGCTGTGGTAATATTTCCGAATCCTGCTATTACACGAGACCATGTAAGTAAAGGTTGAGGTTCTAAAATAATGATGGGCATGGATATAGATTCTATTAAAGTGGAATTTTCACCATTATTTTTCTCAAAAATACAATCTTCAATATCATCTTCATCCCAATTTTTGGCGATTAATTGTGAATTGGGTACTCCAGGTTTGAGGGAACTTAACTGTACGGGGGTTTCAGAAGATAAAGCTGTGCGTTCCCAAAGTTGTTCTGGAAGCAGTTGCAACGTAGTTAGTAAACCTTTGTTTCCCCACAAAGTTAATACTGGATGAATGAATTTATTTCGCCAAGCAGTCGAAATACAGTCACTTACTAGTAAAATTAAACGTTGTCCTTTTGGGTCAATTAAGATATCGGGACTGTAGGAAGTTGAATTATCATCTCTTGTATTGTTTTGGTTACTACTACTTTGAGAAGATAACTTTAGGGGAAATAATTCTGAAACTGTAGGTGTAACCTTTAATTCCCAAGTTCTCACATCTCGAAATGCACCGTGATACTTTAAAAGCTTTTCTAATTCTCTAATAGTTGGTTTCCAAACAGCTGTGGAATTACTTTTTTCTACTACCAAAGCTAATTCTAACCACTTTTGAGGTTGTGGCTGAAAGACTGGAACCCAAATATCTTGTTCTGCAATCCGGTAAACCGTTGCTTCTTCGTCTAATATTTTTTCTGTAGGGGATGGTACTTTCCGCATTAACGGACGAAGTGCGCGTCTTAATTCTAGGGCATTTCTTATTGCTGGTGCTGCTGGTACTTTGATAGAAACACCTTTTTGACGAGGTTGAGAATGGGTAATTGAAACCTTTTGAGATTGTCTTTTTTTGTTTGAATCTTGTTTAGGCTCTTCCTGCGGCTTTTCTTGAGGGGTCTGTTGTTTAGGCTCTTCCTGCGGCTTTTCTTGAGGAGTTTGTTGTTTAGGCTCTTCCTGCGGCTTTTCTTGAGGAGTTTGTTGTTTAGGCTCTTCCTGCGGCTTTTCTTGAGGAGTTTGTTGTTTAACTTCATCTAAATGAACTGCTAACCAAAAAATTTCTGCTAACTCGCGAGCAGTAAAATCAAATCCAGTATTTTGTAAGATTTCTATGGCGCGTTCAATCATAATACCTCAATCAAATTCCTTACGTACTCTTGAGGTTTTGCAGCAATCTTTCAATCAATTGTTGTTTTTCTGAGTCTTTTTTCTTACCGTCTTGCTGTTCATTTACTGCTTCAACTATAGGAGAATCTGAGGTATTAACAGTAGAAGATAACATATAAATTGCATTTAATAACTGGTCTGTTGCTAAATCATCACCCGAATTTCTTTTATCTAAAAACTTTTTAATAATTGGCTTTGCTTGTTCAATAATACTATCCCCCAAATGCACCTTGACAATTGCTTCTAACTCTTGGGGAGTAGGTTCTCTTAAATCTAATCTTAAACAACGTCGTAAAAAAGCGGGTGGAAATTCCCTTTCACCGTTACTAGTAAGCAGTACAAAAGGAAAAGCTTGACATGGAACTTTTCCTCTAATAATCTTTGCAGTCTGGCTATCGTGGGTTTGGACGTTAATTTCGGGCAATTTATCAGCAATTCTAGTTAATTCTGGGATTTCAAATTTTCCTTCCTCAAAGATATTTAGTAAATCATTGGGTAAATCAATATCGCTTTTATCCATTTCATCAATTAACAACACCTTGGGCTTACTTGAAGGTAGCAAAGCCGTTCCCAAAGCCCCTAATTTAATATAGTCGCCAATTTTATCTAAATTATCTTGGTTGCTTGACTTAGAATCTTGTAATCTACCAATCGCATCATAACTGTATAATCCTTGCATTAAATTAGAGCGAGTAGTAATATTCCAACGCAACACCTCGCCTAATTTTAATTCCTTAGCTACAGCATAAGCCAAAGAAGTTTTTCCAGTTCCCGGTTTACCCGTCACCAACAAAGGACGACGTAAATATAGTGCAGCATTAACTAATTCTATTTCCTCTCCCTTCGCTAGATAAGTAACTCCTCGTGTTTCTTTATCAAATCTACGCCAACTAGGAGGTTTAGGAAGTTTATCTATATCGTCATGTGGACGATCAGGAGTACCCTGAAAAATTTTCCAAGATGTCATGGTGCTGTATACTCAATTTGGGCTTGTATAGTTAATTTCAGGTGGTCTTAAGTTAGGGTCTTCCCATAGAAGAGCAAGGTAATTTCCGATATGCTCTTGTTTAGGTGATTTCTTGAAAAATTTGTACAAGGTTTTTTTAATCAAATTTATCACTGGCGCATTGCGATGCGCCCCTACGCCAATGTTATGTTCTTTACCAGAAATCACCTTATCAGTTTTGGAAAAAGCTTTTAAACGTAGTTGCTTTACCTGATGGGGAAGCTCGTTTATTTTACACTTGAGTAGTTTATCGAAATCATCTTGAATAGTCTTCATTTCAGAACTTTCAAAGTCATTTTTTCTCAACCATAAAGTAATTGGAACTGCAGTGCGGTCAATTATTTTAAAAATATCATCACATGGTATTTTATTTAACTTGACAGCAACAGCGTTATCTTCTTCCAAGTCGGAAAATAATTCTTCCCATTTTTCACAGTTACTACATGTAAAGTGTGTTGAAGATATTACTTCAGCATTATCTTCTATTCTTTTCCACTTTCGCAACCAATTATCTCCATGACTATATTGTTTATCCAAGCGTTTAACAGAACGGAAAACTACGCAATATTCGCTACCAATAGGAATTGCTAAATCATCATCATCTTGAATTGGTATTTTTTCGATTTCATCATTCAAGAGCTTGTGAGGCAAGAATAAAATAACTATTGGTTTTGCATGATATTTTTTTAAATATTGGATTCGCTGACTTAAAAATGATTCTAATAACTTTGGTACTTCTTCTAAAGTAAATATACTCTTTTCAGATTCCTTTTTATTTAGTATATTTTTTAAATATTTACAATTCTCATTACTCTTCAAATAATCATAGTTACTGGTATCGGTAATTAACCAAGATGAAACGATATATTGATTCTGAGGTTGTTTTGGGGATTGCTGAGAAAGCTTCAATTTTACAAGCAGGTAAGGCTGTATCTCAGATATTGGTTCTTTATTTTCGAGAAGTTTGCAATTTTTAGCTAATATCTTATCAAAATTATTACCGTATTTATGACCCCATTCCTTTAATTTTTTACCTTGTAAATTGAGAATATTTTCATTCTCTAATAAAACAACTACAAATTGAACAATAGGTTCTTCATGATTTTCTTTTTGTGGTATGTCATTAATCCTTTTAAAAATCTCATTCAAACTATCAGGGGTATTATCTTCATAATCATCCCATGAATTCTCAGAACAACAAACTTTATAAGCTCGTTGCATTTCTTGAATATATTTCTTTTCTAAAGCTTGTAATATTTGAAACAAACTAGTAGTAATAGGTAATTTTCTCGCTACTTCTTGTAATTCAGGATTATCCTTGTTTTCCTGACATGCTTTATTAATAAGTTGTTCTAATTGATTTTTTTTCCGAAAATAATCTACTAAGTTGAAAGTAATTTCCTTTAAATTTTTACCATCAGCCAAAGCTGGTAAGTTTTGGTTAAATTGATGCCTTAGCATCATCTTTAATTCCGTTTTATCAGGAAAAGCTCTTCTTAGTGCTAATTCTATATTGTGAATAAGATAACCAGGGACGTTTGCAGAACTCATCGATAACTACTAAAGCACCTTTGAATCAACTCATACTCTTATTATAATTAAATATCTACTTTTATTTACGCTTATTTCCGTCAAAATTAGTCTATTTTATTAATTTTTGTGTTATTTAATTACTTTAATGCTTTTTTTTGGGGAATTTTACACTTAGGTTATCTCTAGCAAAGAACATCCCATTGACGTAACGGAGCATCCCGATGCGCTTCTAAAGGTGAATGATAAATCTGATCAAAACCTGGTAAAAATATTTCTGGAAATCACCTTATTTACTGGATATACGGAGATTTCACTAATTTACCGAATCAATAAGGAATCACCACATTGCTTCACCCCGAAGTAAATCTTCTAATAAACCTTGTTGTTCCAAACGCGCACAAATTGCACTAAAAGGACTTCCAGCATTGTAAGCTGGATTGTAACTAGGGTCGCCACTGTGATGTAATGCGACTAAATTCCAGTTAATATCAAAACATGGTGAACCGGAGGAACCGGGTTCGGTATTGGTTTTATATTTAACCGTTGTACCATTCTCGTTAATATCAATAATAGCCTCCGTGTCAAACGCTAGTTTTAATGGTTGAGCCTTGGGATGCTGCACTATTAATAGCGGGGTATCGGGTAAAAACTGATAATATGGTTGCTTTGGTAAGCTAATCCATCCACGCTCTGGAGTATCGGGAACAGAATTTTTCGCCACAGGCTCTTCTCCTGGAACCCCATCTACCCTTAGCAAGGCATAATCTAATTCATCAAGTGTCGGCAAGCTAGTTTCTACATAAGGGCTTTGATCAATTAACCAATCATCTTTAAATAAGCGGTATTCTGTGCCTGGATTAATAACTTTTCCTTCTGGTAATTTTTTGTAGTCAAAGCGTAAAATCACATTGTTTGGGGTGGCTTGTTCTGATATTACGGGTTCAATGACATGATAATTAGTAATTACTACATTTGGTGCAATTAAAAAACCAGTACCAAAAGACTGAAAATTATTATTTTTGGTAATTTCTATCCGGCAAACTTGCGCTTCAATTATGCCTAACTTTTCTCGCCATGTATTTACATCAAGAAACCTATTTGTTTTCTTGATAATTCTTTCCAACCCACCTACTTTCGATAGCTGCGATGGTAGAGAGATTGCTAAATTAACTTCCTGTGCCACAATAAATAAACTGGGATTTCCAGGATTTGCTTCCCTAGCACCTGCAATTAATTTATCAGTCCATCCATGAGCTTCTGTATGCTGAATTAATCTAAAAGCAATGGCGTTTAAGTCATCTCCCATTGCAAGAGTATTAAGATTTTCCCCAAACTGAAATTTCACTAATTCAGCAAGCCTTGTTTGAGATGGAAAAGCTTCTACTAAAGCATCTCTTAATTTTCTATATTGTGGTCCAGTAAGTGTCATAAGTAGACAGGTCGGAAAAATTGTCGTTTAATATTGTGATCAAGTTTACTACTTCACTCCCAACACCTCCAAAATCCTCCTCACTGGCATTTTCTCCCCATTAATCCTCAATGTCTTTGATAATTTTTACAAGGATAGACAAAAAATTATTGAATACGTTTAAGATTAAGACTTTCAACTTGATATTTACACAGGGAATTGCTTGTGATGCACTAATTTGTAATTTGCAACAGGATCTCAAAAGACAGCAGTTTTCGCGTATCCTAAATCTTAAGTTTCAGAAAATAAATATTGCTCAGAGTGCTAATTATTACCACGATCGCCGAATTAAAAACTTCTCTAAGCCATGACAAATCTAGATCCCAAATTGGCCTGGTACCAACTATGGGTGCATTGCATCAAGGTCATGTTAGTCTAATTAAACGGGCTGTTCAAGAATGCGGTCGCACTGTTGTCAGCATTTTCGTCAATCCTTTACAATTTACCCCCACAGAAGACCTCGATCAATATCCTCGTCAGCTAACTCAAGATGCTCGTCTCTGTGAAGAATTAGGAGTCGATATAATCTTTGCGCCTACTCCTGAAGAAATTGGGGTTACGGGAGATACTGCGACTCAAGGGCAAATGACTACGGTAATTCCTCCTCAAGTGATGACATCTGGGTTATGTGGTAAATATCGACCTGGACATTTTACGGGGGTTGCCACCATAGTTACGAAACTATTGAATATCGTACAACCCGATCGCGCCTATTTCGGACAAAAAGATGCCCAACAATTAGCAATTATTCGTCGTTTAGTTACTGATTTAAATTTGCCCGTCGAGATTATTGGTTGTCCGATTATTCGAGAAGCATCGGGACTCGCTTTGAGTTCGCGTAATCAGTACCTATCAACAGCAGAAAAATCCCAAGCAACCATAATTTACCGCAGTCTCAAGCAAGTAGCACAGGCATTTGTTGAGGGTGAAACTAAAGCCGAAGCCTTAATCAAAATCGCTCACGATCACTTGGCAACAGTGAACGAAGTTAGAGTGCAATATGTTGAATTAGTAGATCCTTTAACCTTAGAGCCTTTAGAACAAGTAACCAACAAAGGACTACTTGCGATCGCAGCTTATTTAGGCAATACTCGTTTAATCGACAATATAATATTGCGTCAGCCGATCATAGCTATTGATGGCCCCGCAGGAGCAGGAAAATCTACTGTAACCCGTCGCGTCGCCGAACAATTAGGACTACTATATCTTGATACTGGCGCGATGTACCGTGCTGTTACTTGGCTCGTTATGGATTCTGGGATCGCTATCGATGATCAAAAAGCGATCGCTTCTTTAGTAAAGGATGTCAGGATAGATTTAATCCCCACAGATTCCCCTGAGATGACTATTAGGGTTTATATTAACGAACGAGAAGTAACCAAAGAAATCCGCACGCCTAAAGTTACAGCTCAGGTTTCTGCGATCGCAGCCCAAGCGGCGGTGCGGCAAGAGTTAGTTAAAGCTCAACAGCTTTGTGGAGAAAAAGGCGGGGTAATTGCCGAAGGTCGAGATATTGGCACTAATGTTTATCCTGATGCAGATTTAAAAATATTTTTAACTGCTTCTGTTGCAGAAAGAGCAAGAAGAAGAAGTATTGACTTACAAAATCAAGGTCAAGAAAATATAGATTTGCAACAACTGCAGCAGGATATTCAAACTAGAGATGACCAAGATAGTAACAGAGCGATCGCGCCTTTAAAGAAAGCAGATGATGCCATAGAAGTAATTACTGATGGTTTGACTATTGAGGAAGTGATCGCAAAAATTGTTTCTTTATATCAGAATTTGTATAAGTAATCATGAACAATAAATTACTTATTACTTCAAAAGATTACTATAGTTAATCTGTAGTTAATAAATATGCCCACTTTTCTTGTTTTACAGGCTAGTATTTTTGTCTTACCGTTTTTCCCTACTTTGGGTGAATTAGGATTGATCTGGATTTTAATTCGTATTGGAGCCACTCATTTTCCAAGAATAATTAATAATTCAATTAATAGAGGTTGGGGAATTTTAACTATTTGGTTAATCGTTAATTCTTTTTTAGCTTATCAACCATTGGAAGCTTTTTTGGGGTTAGCAAATTTTTTACCTTTTTTCGCTTTGTTTTGTAGTTTAAACATTGTAATCCGTCATCCTAAGCAACTACGAACAATCTCTTGGCTGTTAGTGATTCCTTCTTTACCTATAGTGATTCTAGGTTTAGGACAATTATATTTAAATTGGAATAGTCCGGCATTAATCAAAACGATCTTAGGATGGGAATTAGTAGCTCAAGGTGTCCCCATTGGGAGAATGTCATCGATATTTATTTATGCCAATTTTCTCGCCATTTATTTAGCAATTACATTTATTTTAGGTTTGGGTTTATGGTTAGATATCTGGAAAAATTTTGCTCTTAAAAACCGAATTTGGTTATTGTTATTGATGAGTATTATTTTATTAGCCGATGCTGTTGGTTTAGGATTAGCAAGTTCTCGTAATGCTTGGGGAATTGTCTTGTTAGGATTGATAGCATTTGTTATTTATCTAGGCTGGTATTGGTTGCTATGGGGAGTTACTGGAATGTTCACAGCTATACTATGGGCTTCTTTTGGCTCGTTCTGGGGACAAGAATGGTTACGAAAAATTGTCCCCATGTTTATTTGGAGCAGACTATCAGATAAAATGTATCCCGATCGCCCTTTAGAGACATTACGCATTACTCAATGGGAATTTTGTTGGTCAAAAATCCAAGAAAATCCGATTATTGGTTGGGGACTTAGGAATTATACTCCGTTATACTTAGAAGCTACTAATTTTTGGTTTGGACATCCCCATAATTTATTCCTGATGTTGGGGATGGAAATCGGCATTATTGCCAGTTTATTATTCTGTTTAATAGTGGGTTGGATCTTGGCACAAGCTATTTTATTATTGCGTCGTAGTAATCAAAATAGTTCTAAATCATTAAGCGATCGCGATCATTTAATGTTATTTTCTTATATCGTAGCTTTTGCCTGTTGTATTTTATTCAATCTTTTAGATGTAACAATTTTTGACTTAAGAATTAATACTATAGGTTGGATTTTATTATCGGCAATTTATGGAGTGAGTCAACAATTTAGTCACAACTCGCGCCCTTATTCTCCCTTGTACCATCAAGGGGAATAATATTATCTAATGGAATGAAATCAGCTAGACAAAATTTGTCCCAAGAGTATCAACCTAATTTCATGAGTTATGTCTTCAAGAAACAATTTGTTCCCTAGGAGAGCTTTGTCTTAGCTCTTGTTTCTGAGAAGCTTTCACTATAAGTTCTACAATAGACAAGGGAACAACTATAGGCCAAAACCAAGGTGCAATCAACAAAACGATCCATGAATCTACATGATTTTTGGGAGTAGAAGTATCAGCAAGGAATAATCCGAACCAAAACACAAATACCATACTAGCTATAGTTACATACCACATAATTAAAATTTCTAGGTTATCCCATCTTTGTTGTTTGATTATTACAATAACTTGATAACCAAGACAGCTAAACCGTAATTTCCTCAGAGTTTTTTTAAAATTATGGTAAGAATCGAAAAATGTCCATAGATAACTAGCAATTCTTATTTTAATTATAGATTTTAAGAGAAGATAACAACCGCATCCGGAATTGATTTGCGATCGCAGATATCAAATACTAGACTACAAGTGCAATTAGAGGATTAATTTTGGCGATCGCTAATCCGTAAATATCTGTGTTAGTAAAGTTTAATTAACTATTGGTTCTGAGACTATCGCTGCAAGCGATCGCTTTCTCTATAGTAATAGCAACACTAAATCCTGTTGACAGCAGTTATCTTAAATTAGCCATATTTTACCCAATGATAATTAGTTAAATCGCCGATTTCTTCTGATTCTGTCGTTGCTGAATCAAGCTATGAAAAGCAAATTTATCATCTTCTGTAATATGTTCTCAAAAAGCTAATAGCCAAGAGCCAAAAACCAAGAGCCATATTAGTATTACTATTTAATTCATGTTTTAAATCAGCAACGCCCTGA
>JASJDR010000235.1 GCA_030065615.1 Xenococcus sp. MO_188.B8
GCTGCGGAAACCGCAGCAGGGTCGCTCGTCAATTTTGAACTTTGAATTTTGACGAGCGACCCCGATGAGTTTTACTCATCTAGGGAACGCGCGAGTTTGAATTTTGAATTCAAAAAATGGTCATCTTCTCTATCCATTTTGAACTTTGGAAAATAAGGCTCTGATAGCACTTGCCTCGGGAAATTTCGGGTAAACTGCGATCAAAAAGCAGTAATTTGAAGCGTCTTGCAAGTTGGATTATTAAACGCTTTGAGGGAGGTGTTTACGTCTCTCCATGATAAAAACATCCTCATGTTCAGTTCGGAGCTAAGCCACAGAATCTTTTCAGACTATAGGTTTTCGTTAATGTCAAGAGGTCTAGTAGACAACATTGTCAGCATACCGTCTAGATTGTCCGGTCTTATGTTGCTACTATTCCTTAGTAAATCCATCATTACTGCTCGGGTTCTACTAAACGGCGATATTATCACCGAAGGCTGGCAGCGCTAACGGCTATCTACTCCATCTTCTAACCTCATCGTCATCCTTTGAGCCAATTAAGATTGTTTACAATAAACGAATTCAATCTAAACGTAGACTTATAATACTTCCAAATAATACAATTGAAAGCCGTTTTTATAATGACAAATATTATTAATCCAAATTTTGAGGATGAAACCACCGGTCGCTACATCGTTGTCTTTCGTGATGATGCGACAACCGCTGGTTTGGATTTTTTAAGATCATCTTGTGGAGTCAACAATGTCGCAAGTGCTGCCGACTTTGCCAATTCTGCAGTTGATCCGAATCAAGTCTCTGACGCTGATGGAATACTACTTCCAACTTTAGGAATTATGGTAGTTAGTAACATAGATTCTAATGCACTTAATCAGATCAGGCAAAATGTCGCTAGCAATAGCTCAATTCTTTCTGTAGAACCCGAGCGAATTTTCTACGCCAATAGTGCTCAACCATCATCAGACTATTTTCATGGTTTCGCTGATGCGGCTGTCTACTTACGAGATAAGTTTGGGAATTCACAAGAACAAGTCGAGTCTTTACAATCTACTGCTCCACCTTTTTTTGATGATGCTTCATCGACGTGGGGACTGAAAGCTACTGACGTAATAAATTCTGGTTTTACAGGGCGGGGCATTAAAGTAGCAGTCCTTGACACCGGAATGGATCTTGGTCATCCAGATTTTAGTGGACGGGCTATCACCTCTGCTTCATTTATTCCAAATGAATCTGTAGACGATCTTAATGGTCACGGTACACATTGTATTGGCACAGCCTGTGGTGGAACCGATCTGAATGGACGCCGATATGGAGTTGCTAGTGAAGCAACTATTTTTGCCGGAAAAGTTTTGAACAATGATCCCGGATCTGGACCAACCGGAGGTATTATTGAGGGGATAGAATGGGCAATTAACAACGATTGTGAAATTATTTCCCTGTCTCTCGGAAATCGTTTCCCTTTTAGCGAGACTGACTATGAAACAGTTGGATTAAGAGCGCTACGGGAAGGTAGTTTGATCGTGGCATCTGCAGGTAATCACCGCATAAGAGGAAACTCAATACCTCCACGTTTCCCTGGAACAGTAGGACAACCCGGAAACAGCCCTTCAATAATGGCTGTGGCCGCCGTTGATAATACTCTAAGATTAGGCAGTTTTTCTGTCACTTCAGGCTCTGGCTTTGGTGCTAATGTTGATATTGCTGCTCCGGGAGTTAATGTTTACTCCTCATTGCCAACTGTTTCAAGTGTGATAGGTCGTCGTTTGGGTGGTGTAACCCGATATGGAAGCATTAACGGAACTAGTATGGCTGCCCCGCATGTCGCAGGAATTGCGGCTCTCTATGCTGAAGCTACTGGTGAAAGGGGTGATAGCCTATGGCGTGCGTTAACTTCTCGTGCTTCACGGTTGTCTTTGCCCAATGCTGACGTTGGTAGCGGTCTAGTCCAAGCCTAATATTATTAGTGATTGACTCTCCAAGCCTAAGCTCTTCAGGTTATTGAGTTTTTAACTTCAATAGTTATAATTTGAATAGAGTTATAGAGGAACGAGGCCTTAAAACTAGCCTTGTTGCCTTGCGCTCTTTAGCTTATCTAAAAAGATTGTTCTAATCTTTATAATTGTGTATTTCTATTCAAGCAGTTATGAACTCAAGTAAAAGTAATGATGTCATAGTTACAATCAGCGATCAATATTTGGAAAATATTCAGGCTGTGGCGGCGGAGCTAGAGTCCGCTGGAATGAAAGTAAATAAAGTTTTGAAGACGGTGGGGATTATTACAGGGTCTATGCCATCGTCAATAACCGATACTCTATCTAATTTAGAGGGAGTAGTAAGTATTGAACCAGATCGACCAATGCAAGCAATCTAGGGTACTCTGTGGCAAAGTTAGTGGTGCGGTGGGGAAATGGTATTTAAATTACCTCAGTAGTTTCGAGAAGCAATAGTTCCATTGGAGACTTTTTTAAGTTCAGGAAATTTCCGACCAATATGGTCATTAAAAGCGTTCGATAGTATTTTCACTACTATAGTTTACCTCAAAATCTTGATAGAAATCATCCAAATCCCAGAAAATTTGGGTTTTATCGAGGCGGGGTCCAATATCAATCATGGTTGAGACTTGCTTTTTTTATTTCACTTGAAGTTTACATCTCAACCTTTTCTTTTCTTCAATTTTCTCGTCGAGCTCACGTTTCCTAAGATCTCAGAAGACAGCAATAGCTAAAGCGATTAGGTCAAGCGTATCAGTGGCTCAGCAGCACTATCTCAAGCATGAGAGGGATCGTTATTCGCCATAGCAGTTTGGTAGCCAGGCCGCAGTGCGATCCGATCGCGATATTCTCCTAGCGGTTCTGGTAACTCCATTTGGTAATCCAAGCACCAGTCCAGGCAGGAAGCGAGCAGTAGGTCAACAGTTCCAAACTGCTCGCCTGTAACATATTGCGGTCCACCCGTTAGCCAGCGAGCCGCTTCATGCAGTTGACGTTCAACGTACTGTTTCGCTGCATCTATCGCGACTGGTGCAGAACCGTAGGTTGCAGAGAGTCCAAGTGGCGGATCAGCATGTAGCCGAATTGTATACAGTCGCGCATCGATCTCGGTCATGACAAAAAAAGTTTTGTCCTGGAGCACTGCCCGTTCCTCCGTACCGGGCGCGGGCATCGCTAGTACATTTTTCCCACCGTATCGATCAGCGAGATAGGTAACAATTGCTGCACTCTCACCAATTTGCACGCGATCATCCTGATAGAAGGGCACCTTATGCCGCTGGCTGAGCACAACAAGCCCTGTATTCTCTATGCCAGAGCCGCGTGGCAGGATCTTTTTATGATCGTAGTCGAGTCCAAGTTCGATCAATGCCCATTGTGGTCGTAGAGTGCGGGTTGTACCGATGCCCCAGATGGTTCTTGATGTGCTCATTTTGCATCGCCTCTAAAAGCTTATCAAATATATATCCAACGATTCAAATGTATGATTCGCTAGAGAGTTTTACGCTTATATTATGTTAAATCAAACACCTTTGAGATAAAATCTTACCTTTTCTAGTTTTCAGGTAAGTTTTATTGTGGGCAATTATCCTCACTTGATATTAGTCCGCAAAACTCTTTCCTTTTCCAAAAAACTCTAGAATCATATCGGAGCTATTTGGATGTTTGTCCATAACTACGACTCACGTTTACTTTTCTAGGATTACATAAATATTAAATAGTTTGAAAGCTTTAACTTTCAACATACTGCTTCAAGGTATTGAGAACTTTCCCCCAGTAAGTGTTACAAAAAGGCAGATGTTCGTCATCTTCAGACCAATCCCCATCCGTCAACTTAACTAAGGTCTTACCACCCCCTAAGTCTGAAAGGGAAAATGAAAGTGTCTTTCCTACTGAGGAACCAGGCCCTTCAACACAAGTTTGTACAACACTTTCTTGGTCCACAAGCTCCTTGGTCTCCCAGGAAAAATTCAAGCCTGGTTTGGGGTTTAATTTCATTACTGCACCAACACTGATTTCTCCTTCAACAGCTCCGTTGTGCCATTTAGCCATTTCATTAATATCAGTTAGAGCTTTATATACTTGTTCGCAAGAGCCATTTATATTGATAGCATGTTGAAGTTTGATACTCATCTTTAATTAATTCCAAAATTAGTTTATAGTCGCCAGAAAAATAAGTTTTTTTTAGGCTGCAATCGTCAAAAGTTGCAGCCCTATTGAGTCAAGAGTGCTGATATTCTATCATCACTGTCTCTTCCTGAGGGGTGGTATTGCTGGCATCATCGGAGCTTTTTGCAGATCCTCTGGTTTTATCTTGAAGGTGGGGTCAAACTTTTCCGGGTCCGTCATGTAGTCCGGCTCGGAGCTGCGGAATGTAAACCCACAGGTTGTACAGTTATAAACCTCCCAGGCGCCTTTGACTGGGGATTTAAAAACTATCTTGAGTGTGTGGGAACCACAGCGCGGGCAAACTGAAAAATCTTTAGCCATTGTTGTTACTCCTTACTGACTCTTTATGTTCTGAAATAGCTCCTGCAACTTGGGCAGCCACTCTGCCGCTTCGGGTGGATTGTTAATCTGCATGGAATAGTCGCCATGATCATCGGGTGGTACCGGTGTAGCGGCATCGAGAATGATCTTGTGCGAGATCCCAACCGGATCTGAGCCAGGATCTAAAGCTAAAATCGAGTGGTTTGGCACGATCATGCAGTCGAACTTGGGATTAAACTTGGTCGACAAGGCCCACATTACTTGAGGCAGATTGAAGGGATCGACGTCCTCATCGACGATGATGACTACCTTGGCGTAGCCGGTGCCGTGGGGGGTTTGCAACACAGACATCCCAACCGTCTTGGCGAACCCACCAACCCGCATTTTGGTTGAGACAATTACAACAAGGCCGTGGGTATAGAGCGCGTTGACGTCAACGATCTCGGGGAAGGAGTTCTTGAGCTGCACATAGAGCGCTGCCCCAGTGTTGATGAACATATAATCGATTTCCGTCCACGGCATCCCGATCGCGCAGTATTCATAAAGCGGGTTCTTGCGGTGGGAAATCTTCGTGATCTCGACGGAACCCATGAGGCGAACGCCTGAAAGGTGACCGGTAAACTCCCCATAGGGGCCATCAGGTTCTCTGACGCGGGGTAGCACGTTGGCTTCAATCACATATTCACTGCCCCAAGGCACCTGTAGCTTGTTGTCAAGCGTAACAACTGGATAGGGCGCGCCGTCAGCCATGGCACTACACATGTTGTACTCATCTTGGTTGTAGAGGAGAGGCATGCTGGCAATTAGAGGAAGGATTGGCTCATTGCCGATTGTGATGGCAATCGGCAGCGGCTCATTTCTTTCTTCGGCGGCTTTGAAATGCACCGCAATGTCGTGGTCTGGGACCATTTGTATGCTCAAATGCTTGGGCCCTTTGACCTGAAGCCGATACATGCCAACGTTCTGATCGTCGAAGCTATCCATTCGGTCTGGGTGGCGCGAAACAATAGATGCCTTGTTGATGTAGAAACCGCCGTCTCCTGGGTTGAGACGAAAAAGCGGCATCAACTCGAATAAGTTGATGTCATCCCCTTCAATCACAACTTCCTGCCATGGCGCACTGTCCATTTCTTCGATGCTGCCTTTGTCAAAATTCTGATAACGACGATTAAACTCGCGCGCGATTTCCTTCAGTGGCGTGTTTTTTGGTAAGCCAAACGCCAGAGCGATGTTTGGCCAGGACCCGTGCACATTGGACACGAGTTTATAGTCGCTGGTGAAGCCCTTGATATTCTCGAATGCGATCGCCGGTGCTTGCTCGCCAATGCCTTTGTTATTCGCACTCAATATTGCGGATATATCGGGTTCGGGAAGCACTTCTTCCGTCATGCGGATTAACTGCCCTTCCTTCTCCAGTAATTCAACAAACCCTCTGAGGCTTTTATGAGCCATGGTTACTTGCTCCTACTATTTTGTTTACGGATAGATTTGTGAGTGATGCTTGGTTCACTATGACTGCGGCACTACTTGTCGAAGCCCCACTTAGACCAATTTGCGAGCACTTTCTGCTTGATTGGATCTGGGTAGTTCGTATCGAATGACATGATGACCTCCAGCGGTTGACCCGTCCTATCTTCAGCTGGCAAGCAGCTGTAGACGGTCAGGCCAGCGCCATGAATGAAGTCGCTCTGAACATGATATGCCTCAAGGCCAGTCCCCACTACATTCTCGATTTCAGGGAACATATAGGTTCCTTGTGTCGGGTGGTTCCGCGTCGCGAACGCCCATGTAACATCCCTAACGTTGTCGGGATCGACATCCTCGTTGACAACGATAATTTTCGTGGTTACGTTGCCGCAGTGCTGAGTCCACAGCGTGGTAGCGATCTTCCTGACAAACTCTTCCATTCCCATGCCAGTTTTCTTATGCCAGTCATTGCTAACACGGATTACGAGCCAGGCAAGGGCGGACTCCATCGTTAGCATGGCATCGATAATCGGGAGACCTTCCTTCCGCAGCGCGACAACCACGTCACCCGACATGAAGAAACCCATGCCGACCGTACAGGAATCGATGGGCTTGCCAGGGATTGAGAGCGGGAATAACGGGTTGTTGCGGAATGTGACGCATGTAACTGTCACTCGTGCTCGGTTCACCGTATCAAACGGTAAGTATCCCTGATACTCGCCGAAGGGGCCTTCGGGTTCGACCGCGTCTTTGGAAACATAACCTTCGAGCACGATCTCGGAATCCGCTGGAACTAGTAAATCGTTGGTCTCGCACTTGACCATCCGAATACCCTCACCCAGCAGCCGACTGGCGTAATCGTATTCGTTTGTGTAGTCGGGAGCCTTTGAGGACGCCTGGGATAGGGCAACTGGTGGTACGCCGAAGGCCATCGCCCACGGCGTATCCTTGCCTTCCTTGGCCCACGCGTCGTGCACCATGCCGTTGTGCTGCGAGGGCAGCCAGAGGCCAGTCATCGTGTTCTTGTTGACAATCATCGCGCGGTTGATCGACCAGCTTGTCCAGCTTTCATCAGGCGTCCGAACGATGTTCACTCCTGCCGTTCCGATGTAGCGTGCGGCATCACCGTCATGGGCTAGGGGGGCAGGAATCTTGTTAATGTCGACTTCATCGCCCGTCCACTTGTTCTGCTTACACGGTGCATCAGCAGGATCGACCATGATTGGCTCATGAACTTCGGTGCCTTCCCTTGCTTCCAGATAGGCCTTCTGGATGTCCATCAAACTAGTTTCAGGCGGCAAACCTAGCATAACGGCTAGTCTGCACCACTCTTTGCCTGGAGTGCTCGACTTGGTGTAGCCGATGTCGCAGGCACGGAAGCCCTCGGGCATGCCCTTGATTTTGTTGAAGACTGGGACTGCGGCCAGCGTCTCGTAGGAGTGGCGGCAGATAGCACCCATCTCCAGATGCGTATCGACTTCGTCGTCGATCTCAACTGCCTCGCCCATTTCTTTCAGTTTTGCGATATAGTCCCGATACGTACGGGGAATGTCGTCGCGATTAATTTCTACCATTTTGTGTGAATACTAATGATTTTGAACTTGATAAGGTTCTCTGAGCATTAAGCATGCTTTAGAGTTGTACACCTGATCTTTCAACAACTTTTGCTTTTAGCGAGCTCTACATTTTGCCCTTATCGAATTACAAATTTCGGTGGGTATGATTTAGAATACAACCTAAAAATAACCTTTAAAATAAAATTAAGATTTGTATATAGTATTTCATATTCGGTAAGTACACTATCGAGTTAATTTTATGAAATCAATTATAATATTTCCCTAAAATTATAATATTCTGCTGTTTGTTTAGTAATTTTTAAGATTTTAGCTAGATGTAGTACGTCAAATGATAAAGCAGGTATAAGATACTTTTCTCGGCGCTTTATTTGGTATAACAATGATTTACTTTCACCTAAACCTAAAAATTAAAAAGCGACTTGAAGACGCCCTCCAAGAATTAAGGCATGATTCTCCATACTAAATTCTGGATTAAAAATGTACTGAACATCTGCTGAGAGTTGTATCGCGGGAGTAATAGCAAAATTGTAGTAAAACTCTAATCCATTTTCAGCTGCACCATCGTTTGGTAGGGTATCACCTAATAATGTCGAACTGTTGATAAAGTCATTTAAATCATCACTAATACCGACATAGTACCAACCAAGGCCAAACCGGTCATACTCCCGTCCAGGAATTAATCCTATGCCACTAATCCCAAAACTAGCAAACAAACTCACTAAATTTTCACTCTCGGGACCAATTCCAAAACGACCAAAAACACCTAAACCTGGAGGTGGAGCATAGACCCGATGGGCAATATGGTGGTGGGAAGTTTCGCTGCGCTGGTGATATTCCTGGGTGGCTTTAGGATTGGTAGTAAACAAATATTGATCGAAATTTGCCAGAAAGGCAAAAGAACTATCATTCTTTTGGATGGGATCTCGAAAGTCAACAACAGGCTGACCATTCACAATTCTAAAATTGAGAGGTTCTTCTAAGTTAGTACTATCCTTAGTATTGAGAGCCCAAATTAGCCTAAGATTACCTGGGCGTTCGGCAATTTTATAAGCAAAGTTGAATTCTTGGAAGACTGTCGCATCTCTGAAAAAATCATCGGCAAAATTTTCAGCAGAAGCATTGGGGTCGAGAACTCCGCTAATAAGTTGAAAAAATTTCGCAGGTTGCCAAATGATAGCTGAACCCCAGGTACTGACGGGAGCATAAGAACCTAACATGAGGTTGTTAGTAAGGGCAAAATTTTGAAATTGATAGCGATAGCTATTGGCAAAAACATTGACTTCGGCATAAGCAGTTGGGTCAAATTTTCCAATCAACAACAACAATTTTGGGGAAAAAGATTGTAATAAATAATACTCAGTAACCAAACCAACATTATCTGGACCAGCAATCGGCCATTCAGCAGCACTATTTACTGGAGCGATTGAACCGACATCGCCATTGACATTCGAGCCAAATCTAGATTGAAAAGTTGCCTGAAAAACTCCCCCAGGCCACATTTCATTCCGTCCTGTATCAATGTTGAGATAAGCATCAAGACTTTGAGTAACAGCACTACTATTATTATTACCGCCACTAGTAATTCCTTGAGCAAGAGTGGTTGAATAAATTTCAAATAAAATCCCATTATCAGCTGCCTGGGTACGAGCACCACCCCAATCTGCCGTTACTTGCGTATTAGAGCCAAAATTTTCTACTACTGTAGTGGGGGCACCAAATGCTAATGGGCTTTTGCGCATTAACATCAACATTTGAGGTGCGGCATCCAGAAGGGACAACTTTTTGTTGGAATTAGCTGTCGTTGATCGCTCTTTTGAATCAGTTTTAGTAGTGCTTGTTTCAGAATTTTTCTCTGATGAACCGTCTTTAGTTGCTTCATCTGGCGGCTTGGTTTCCTGCTGAGCGTAGAGATTGGAAAAACTAGAGGGCACCTTTAAACTAGATTGCTGAGAGGATAAATCACTAGCTTTACGGGAAAAGTTAAATAACTGTGGCTCGTCATGTTCCTCAGTATTAAGCAATTTATCTTCAGTGAAACTCAGTCTGGGACTAGTTGTTATTGGTTGTTTAGCTAAAAAAGTTTCGAGGGAGTTCGACGGAGGAACAGTTTCTTGAGCATTTAAGTTATTAGTTGTTAAATTAATTGGATTAATTTTGGGTTTTGCTACAGCAGAAATTGCAGCTAAATCAATCACTATTAGAGTACCGAAAAATCTACTAATAAGACTTATAAGTTTTGTCCTAGAAGGGAATAGTGACATGAAGGCAATACTAAAATAATTACTCTTTGGGAAGACGGTGACTGCATAAGGATTATTCTCCATCTTCCCAAGCAACTGCCTTTCCTGCTCTAAGTATTCCAGGAAACTACGAAAATCTTTATGAGCCATTATTGGTATTTAGTTTGATTATTTCTACAGCTACAGAGCGACTTATCTTTATAAAAAGTTTCTATCTAAAGACAAAAAGTAGGATAAGTAAAATTACTTATCCTTTAAACAGTAAGGTATCATAGTACATCTTTAAATGCTCTTAAAAAAATATAAAATAGTTCGGCATCCTTCCACATGGCTTTGCTCTCCGATATGTGCAAAAAATTTACTCGTGCTTTTTTCCTTGTTTAATAGTTTTGTAAATTTATATTTGCGTTGCGTCACGAGCTTGAGTAAAACTTTTAAGCGAAGAAATATTACATTTATATTTGCTAGCGTATTAATTCTGTATTAGGATGAACCGTGAATCATTTCCCAAAATTAAATTAATTCAAAAAAAAGGATTGTTATGAGTTTCCCTACGCAAGATCTTAGTATCATCCTCGGCAAGCATATTATCTACACCTATGAAAATGGGTGGCAGTACGAAATATATTTTAAAAATCCCGAAATGGTTCACTACAGAATACATAGTGGATTGGTAGCAGGCAGATGGGTAACTAATCGTGAGGTTCATATGACTGCACTAGGTC
The DNA here is from genome assembly GCA_030065615.1 of Xenococcus sp. MO_188.B8. Classification (GTDB taxonomy): domain Bacteria; phylum Cyanobacteriota; class Cyanobacteriia; order Cyanobacteriales; family Xenococcaceae; genus Xenococcus. Next base: position 10,485 of record JASJDR010000235.1, read on the forward strand.
ACGGAATAGTTCGAGTAAACTGGGTAGAGCCAGTGGGCAACATCGTCACAATGGTGACTAGCTTGCAAGAGCGGTGGCTGCACTCATACTTTTTGATGCCTCAATGGATTATTGATAATCCAAAAGCTACTGTTTGTCATGAAGATGAGTTCGTCGAGGAAATGTTAAAGCTCCGCGAGCAAGGTCCGACCTGGCCAATGAATATTGCCGAGAACGCTTTTGCAGAAATCACATTTCTCGAAGATGTCGGTCCAGATCGTGATGACATCATTACCTGCCCTCCTGATGAGCTTCCTGCAGGATATGCGGATCGCAAGAACTAATGGCTAAAACAGTTAACTGGCTAATTATGCAGTCTATCCTGAATGACTTGATGGACTGCATAATTAGTATATATGTTCTTTACTCTAGAATTAGTTCCATTGAAGAAGGCATTGGACGAGCAGGGTATTAAGGTGGGAATTCCGCAACAAATGATGTATTTTAGCGATAATTTTGCCAAATCAAAGATTTATCGAGAAAAGAATTAAAATTAATTTTGTTTTGAGGGTTGATTAACAGTTAAAGTTTTACTAACTAATGCTAACAATGGCTAACATTTAAGCTAGACTACTTTGTATGGCTTATGTACCATTAAGAAAAGCAGTTGAAAAACTGGGGCTGCACCCAAATACGTTAAGAAGATATGCCAACGAGGGAAAGATACCAATTATCAAAAACGAAGCAGGGCAAAGACTCTATGATGTCGAAGCCTATAATCGGGTCACAGCTAACGCTTCCCTTGTTTGCTATTGTCGAGTCTCAAGCTCAAAGCAAAAAGACGACCCTAACAGACAAATCGCCTATATGCAGTCACTCTACCCAGAAGCCGAAATCATTAAAGATATCGGAAGTGGACTCAACTTTAAAAGAAAAGGACTGCGAACCATATTGGACAGACTTTTGCGCGGAGATAAGCTCAAGGTTATTGTTGCCTGTCGCGACAGATTATGCAGATTTGGATTCGAGCTTATACAATACATGGTCGAACAAAACGGTGGAGAAATCTTGGTTCTCGACCAAACTGTTCACTGTCCTCAAACCGAACTTACCAGCGATCTTCTCAGCATCATCCACGTCTTCTCTTGTCGGATGCACGGACTTCGAAAGTACAGTAAGAAAATCAAAGAGGATAAAGATATCCCTCAACCCAACACAAAAAAATCTAGTAAAAAGATGGATGGGAACGAGTAGATATGTTTATAACGAAACAGTAAAATATCTTCAGAAGCCAGAGACAAAAGCTAACTGGAAAGCTATTAAAACAGATCTCATTAAATCTCTACCAAATTGGGCACAAGAGATACCATATCAGATAAAATCTATTGCCATTAAAGATGCTTGTACTGCGGTTAAAAATGCCAAGAAAAAATACAAGCAGACAGGGCAAGTCCAGAAAGTCAAATTTCGTTCTCGTAGAGATAAAATACAGTCTTGTTATATTCCTAAGTCAGCCGTTTCAGACAAAGGGATTTATCACACAAAATTAGGTAGTATTAGCTTCACAGAATTACTACCGCAAAAGATTGGGGATTGTAGATTAGTGACTCATCTGGGAATTACTTATCTTTGCATTCCCCATGAAGTGCCACGCTCCCTATCCGAGAACCAAGGAAGAGTCGTGGCATTAGACCCTGGAGTTCGTTCATTTTTGACCTTATTTTCCGAAAATAGTTTTGGATGGCTAGGTCAATATGATATCGGACG
>JASJDR010000236.1 GCA_030065615.1 Xenococcus sp. MO_188.B8
GAACCGTGCATTGCGGAGAATAAAGAACCGCCGAATACTCCAGCTACTCCCAACATGTGGAAGGGGTGCATTAGAATGTTGTGCTCAGCTTGGAAAACCAACATGAAGTTGAATGTTCCGCTGATCCCTAAAGGCATTCCATCGGAAAACGAACCTTGACCTAGAGGATAGATGAGGAATACTGCAGTAGCTGCGGATACAGGTGCAGAGTATGCCACACAGATCCAAGGACGCATTCCTAAACGGAAAGAAAGTTCCCACTGACGTCCCATGTAAGAGAAGACACCGATAAGGAAGTGGAAAATTACTAACTGGTAAGGACCACCATTGTATAACCACTCATCCAAAGAAGCAGCTTCCCAGATGGGGTAGAAGTGAAGACCGATAGCGTTAGAGGAAGGAATTACCGCACCGGAAATGATGTTGTTTCCGTATACTAGGGAACCAGCAACGGGCTCACGGATACCATCGATGTCCACGGGGGGAGCTGCGATGAAGGCGATGATGAAACAAGTTGTAGCTGCGAGAAGGCAGGGGATCATGAGTACACCGAACCAACCAACGTAGATGCGGTTGTCTGTGCTAGTAACCCACTGACAGAATTTTTCCCAGGAGCTGACGCTTTCGCGTTGCTGTAGAGTGGTTGTCATGTGATTATGATTGCGTTTGTTTAAGGTATGTATGAATGATATGTCTCAATCTTAAGGCAACTGTAACGAAATGTAACAAAAAAGATCTTATCTTTCTGATAAGCAAAGCTAATGATAGTCTCATGCCTACTGATTGTGTGGATAGATTGGCCAAATCTAATTTGTATCGATTTTGTAAAGTTATGTGGCTTTTCTGAGGAGTTGCTACTAATTGGTGATACTTTAATAATTGAAGTTTAAAAAGCTTCCCTGACAGAGAGTACAGCTCTTGTCCATGTTCAATCAAAGGAGGTCAACAAGCTGTTAAATCAAGCATCTGTCTCGTCAAAAACACACAATAACGCTCAACTAGAAAGCTGATATTTCCTCAATTGGGATAGCAAGAGCATAATGTTAAAGTTCTTTTAATGCTGCTCTAAATTGGATTTATTGATCAGAGGAAAACTCTCAGTTAGTATTGCTTGGGCGTTATTGTTTTGAAGAACTAAGAATTCGGGATCCTTTGACCAAAGAATCTAGTCCTAATTCCATAACTATTTTAGTTTGCCAGGGACATACCTGTAGTTTGTCCGGCTCGGCCCAAGTTCTGTTGGCCTTTCAAATCAATTCCCCTTCTAATGTGAAGATCGTTGGCTGCGGTTGCTTGGGACAGTGTGGGAATGGGCCAATGGTCTTATTTTTGCCTGAAAAGACATGGTATGGTGAGGTCTCGTTTGATGCAGTAAACGTGATTATTGAGCAACACTTATCTGGTAAAAAACCAGTTGTTAGCATGCTCTATCGTAAATTTCATCCTCTCCCAATTTACGGACAGAAAAAAGCTTTAAATTCTTTTTTGGGGTGGTTGTCCGCTTTAAGCGTAATTCTTGCCCTTGTTTTGACGATAGTTTGGGTGCTTAGTGCAAACCAATATTAGTGAACTACTCGACGCTCATCGTAAGCTATAAAGCGCTGGACTTCTGCCAGATTAACTAAATTTTGAGAAAAAGCTATTTTACAATAAGTCTCAAGCTAATCCACCCCAGGCTTATGATATTGGTTATTAAGCGAAGCTCGTTGATACTTCAGGTTTGCTTGGGCATTACGTTGCCACATTTTTGGTTTGATTCTTCGTAAAGCAGAGGCGCGAAAGCGACGATCCCATTCGGTTGGCTCAATAATTGCCAATTCTGTCAATAAGGGTTGAAGGTTTTCTGGATAAGGCTGAAAATCTTCGATATCCGTTTCTTGAGCAAAACGTTGATTCCAAGGACAAACATCTTGACAAATATCACAGCCTGCCACCCAACCTGATAGGTTTTTAGCGATCGCATCTGGCAATTCAGGATCGCGATTTTCGATTGTATGGTAAGCAATACAACGGTTAGCATCTACCACAAAAGGTTTCACGATCGCATTTGTCGGACAAGCATCTAGACAACGAGTGCAAGTACCACAATGTTCGCTATGGGGTTTATCGGGGGATAATTCCAGATTAGTTAAAATCTCTCCCAGAAAGACCCAACTACCATAATCCCTCGTAATTACATTCCCATTTTTACCAATCCAACCCAGACCAGCTCTTTGCGCCCAAACTTTATCTTGAATTGGCCCTGTATCAGCATAATATCGAGTTTTAATATCTTCTCCTTGTTCTTGCAGCCAATTACTTAAAGCCTTGAGCTTTTTCTGCATGACCTTATGATAATCTCGACCCCAGCCATAACGAGATATCTTAGCGATTGCTGGATTATTGACATGTTCATGGGGAGTGTAATAATTAACCGCCACTGATATCAGCGATCGCACATCTGTCATACATAGGTGAATATTTTCCCGCTTAGGATTAGCCATCCATTCCATATCCGCGTGATATCCCAATGCCAACCAATTTTTGAGATGAGTAATTGCAGCATCATCTTGGATTCCATTCACAGAGACAATTCCTACCTTGTGAAAACCAATAGCTTTAGCTGCTGTTTTAACCTGATCGCTATTCATCAGTAAATAAGAGAGCTCATTAAATAGTGACTCAAGGAATAAATGTACGTGATAGTTCTCTTGCCCAGATTATACCTTAATCAGACCTTTCTGCTGCGATCGCTTGATACCGATAAAGTATTTTATAGAGTTAAATAGTTCATAATTCCCCTACATCCTCAGTTTCAACTTTACCGGCTACCAATCTCTAGAAATTACCGCAACCGAAGCGGATTAATGTAAATTATCTTGATCTCTATCTGTATTATTGACTAAAGATAAAGTTTCCCTTAAGAGAATAAAATTAAAATATACTTAATTTCATTTATTATTCACGATAACTTAATAAAGTTTACCCTTGGAAATAAATACTACTTAAATATGAATATATTATTTATGTAATATTACGATAAACTATTATCAAAAAAACAGTGTTTTTCATGATTTACTTTCTCAAAATTTTCTTGATATATTAATAAATAACAAAGTCAATTCCACCATTTTTTTTCGCAAATAAGAAATAGATGGCATCACAAAAAAAATAATATTATGGCCAAGAAAAACAATAAAAAATCATGAAGTCACTCTGGATCTTTTATTTAATTATCATTCAAAATAATTGCGAAATATCAACATTAATTAGAGAGTTATCTTATGTATAATTTAGCCACTACAAAATCATTAATTAAAAAGCATCAGAGTTTTTCCCTTGAATCTAATTCAAAAATATTCAAACAAATTTTTCATTTATCTTTATCGGCTCTGAATATTGAAGATATTCGTAAATTTTATGAATCAAATTTTTCTTGTAAGGTAAGGAGAACTACAAAAAGTGGTAAAGGACTACATATCGATTTCTTTGGACATCAGCTCACTTTTGTAGAAGTAACTCCTGAAAGACATAGACAAATAAGTGAACAAAATGAACATGGTTCTCCTCTAGTACATTTTGGCGTAGCTTTGCCCTATTATCTTTGGTGTAATCTCAAAGAGCGTCTTGAAACAAATCAAGTTGAGTTTTGTATTAAGCCTCACTTAAAATTTGAGGGAGAACAGCACGAACATTATGTAATGTTTGTTAAAGATCCTTCTGGCAACGCCATTGAAATCAAAAGTTTTACTCATACAAATGATTGGCTATAGCAGTTCTAAAAGATTAAAATCTTTAGAATAATTTTAAGGCGATCGCGTTACTACTTTTCTTGATAATTATCTTTTGTATGTTATTTTTAAACGCGATCGCCTTTAGATTAAAACCAAAAACAATTTCTAACGCTGCTTGAATAGATTTAGAATAATGTTCAAATTTTCCTTGATGTTTTTTGATTATAGAAACATCTTTGTATAATTTATATTATTAAAGTTTAAAGTTTGTGATTCAATAGATAAAGCTTCTCTAGCTAAAATGATGCTTTGAAAGGCTGAAGTGTTTTGTATTTTGGCCACATCCATAAGTTTTTGAGGAAAGCTATAATTGTAAAATGCTTGTCAGCGGTACTCCGCCGTAAAACGACGGAACCAAAAAGTGGAACTATCTTCAATCCCTTTTCGTTACGTTTGGCCGTCAGAACTCGACCTTATGGCAAGAATCGCCAATTTAAAGCTTAAGGTAAGGTGGGGTAGTTGGAAAAAAGAACCATTTACAAATGCAAGTCGATATCATGTATCAGTTTGGGAAAAACCTCACAATGAAAATTAGCATGATCGCTATATTCGATATCTAATAGTTAATTAATACCATAAAATAAAATCAATACAGTGCAATGGTTTTATGGTTGTCTTGCACTATCCGCTAATCTACTAATCTACAAGGTGCTAATTTGGAGGGAGTTGATTTAAGCAACTCGATAATCAGTAATGCCGATTTAAGAGGAGCAAATTTGTTAGGCGCAAAACTTCCTGATTATGAAAACAGGGCTTTTCCTCCCCCTAAATTAGATGGAGCAATTATGCCTAGTGGTAAAATTTATCGAGAATATAAATAAGTGTTTTTTGACACAAGTATTTATACTACAAAGATTTCTAAATCTGATTTACCTGGATCTAATTTTGAACGAGCAGGTTCAAATAGTGTTCCTCAGAGTCATGAGGTACATCCTATTCCCTGTTACTTATTCTTTACTTAATTGGTTTTCTAGAGACTGAGAGTGAACCTGTGAAAGCAACAAAAATACTTATAAGAGAGAGATGCAATTATTTGGCAAAATTTATTGACTCAGATATTGCTATAGTTCTCGGAATCAGTTTTGCCCTCAACATCATAGGAATTTGGTGGGGTTTACCTAGTTGGGGGGGATGGGCTCCAGACGAAATAAGACCAGAGCAAGTTCTTTCAGGAGCTACAAGTCTTTTTTCAGATGGTTGGCATAGCGTCTATCCACCCTTTCACTATTATATTTTGTCTGCTTTATACATTCCTTTATATCTGCCGTTGTTGATTTTAGATAAACTTGGTTTTGTAGAGATTCAAACGCCGATAGTAGAAAACTCGACAACAGGGTTGTTTCATTTTACATATTTAGGTTGTTTTTTACTGGGAAGATTTTTATGCGTAATAATGGGAACCGCAACTGTTTTCATTGTCTATTTATGCGGAAGAGAAATTTCTAGCAAGCAAGAAGCACGAATATCTGCTCTAATAACTTCTCTCCTAATACCTTTTGTTTACTACTCAAAAATTATTAACGTTGAGACTCCGTATATTTTTTGGTTTTGTCTTTCTTTATTATTCTATATACGCATCCTAAAGAATCATAGAATCCTTGACTATTTGTTTTTTGCTGCAACTTCTATAATTGCGATCTGCACTAAGGATCAAGCCTATGGATTTTATATTTTGACAGCAGTATATATCCTGATATCGAAATATTTTCAAGATAAAAAATATAACAGAGAAATAGGCTGGCTTCAATCAATTCTTGACAAGAAAATAATATATTCTGTATTTCTTTCAATTATTTTATTTAGTGCAATACATAATGTAATTTTTAATTATAGCGGTTTTGTGGAACATGTTGAGCTTTTAGTAGGGCCAGCAAGTTATAATAGCTCTGATTTTTTGGCCCGAGATGATAATAATTGGATGCAGCACTTAGAACTTTTCTGGCAGTCTGTGAAAAACATAAAGTTTTCCTTAACTTTGCCAATGTTCATTATCTGTCTGTTAGGCATATTAACGAGCTTTTTAAAGAAGAGAAATAATTATCTTAAATTATCTCTTTTGGTACCAGTTATTTCTTACTACTTATTCTTTATTAGTATAATTTTGTACTCCAGAACTCGTTTCCTAATTCCAATTTGCATTATATTTTCTTTCTTTGGTGCCCAGTTTATTGCTGAATTTTTACTTAACCGCAAAAATTTTTTTGGGCAGTCTAAATTAATTTCTTATATATTTGTCTGTCTGCTTTTTGGCTACATGTTCGCCCATTCTTTTTCCGTTGACCTAATAATGGTTAATGACTCAAGATATATAGCTGAAACCAAGATGGATTCAATGATTCCTAGCACTTCAAAAGTATTAGGTATTGGACTTAATAAATATCTTCCTAGAACAGAGTACCGAAAGTTTGAGATGTACACATCAGGATCTGATGAACTATCAGCAACAGAAATTAAAAAAATTGATTCAGGATATTATGACTATATTGTGACAACAAGCGCTTTCGACGTAATTCAAAGATTTAATGAAAGCTCAGAAACTTATAAGGTTGTCAAAAAACTTATTGATGGTAATACTAATTATAATCTCTTGTTTCAGGAACATTTTCAAGCAAAATGGAATTTACTCGATCTCAAAGGAGTGAGTAGCAATATAAATAAAATAAACCCCGCGATCGCGGTTTATATTAATAAAAAAAATCATGAATAAATTTTATTTACCTAATTATCTAGAATTATGTCAATGCTTGACTTTTTAGGAGTACCAAAAAATCTACGCAATTCATATTTCAAGGGAATTGTGCTACTAGTTTTAGTATTAGGAATTATGTTTCGCTTGGGAAATTTAGACGTTAAACCTTATTGGGAAGATGAAGTCTACACCTCAATGCGGATTTCTGGCTATCAGTCAGATCTGCTCAAAAAAGAAGTCATTGACAAGGCGATTCAAGTTGAGACCCTCTCTCAATATCTAGATGTCAATTCTGGCAAATCCTGGATAGATACTTCAATTGCTTTAGTAAATAAACCTGAACATACCCCCTTATACTTTTTGCTAGCCAGAGCTTGGGCTGAGCTTTTTGGCAGCTCAATTTCGGCAATGCGGGCTTTTCCTGCTTTAGTTAGTTTATTGAGTTTGCCACTATTTTATTGGTTCGCACTCTTACTGTTTGAGTCACCGACTGTCGCTAGCACCACAGTTTGTCTTGCTTCTGTTTCCCCAATTATGATTCGCTACGCTCAAGAAGCAAGACCCTACAGTTTATGGATAGTCTGTATTTTGCTGTCTAGCATAATGCTACTGAGGGCATTACGTCTTGATACACGGCGTTCCTGGATTTGTTACAGTGCAACTATTTCATTGGCTTTTTTGACTCATCTATTGTCGGGCTTTGTTTTTCTAGTACATAGTCTTTATGTACTAATATTGCTTAGATTTGATTGGTTAATGCCCAAAGCAAGATCTGCTGAAAAGATATCAGATTTATCGCCTTCTAGTGAAAACCTATTAAATAAACAGAAATTACAACATTACTTTAAAGCTTTAGGTGTGGGCTTATTACCGTTACTGCCATGGTTTATATTGTTGATTTCTCGTCTTTCCTCAGTACAAAAAGCGGCTCATTGGCTTAACGAAGATCAACCTTTGACAGAACTTTTTTTTAAATGGGTCGAAAATATTATCCGTATTTTTTCTTCTCCGTTTCCCAGCCCAGACATCCGATTATTCTTTTTTGCTATTCCTTTATGCATTTTACTTGCCTGGTCAGTTTTCAGAATGATCTCAAAGAGTCACGTGCGAGGCTGGCTTTTGCCAATTCTTCTCTGTATTATCCCTATGGGAATATTTATGGTTTCAGATTTGCTTTTGGGAGGTCAAAGATCAACTATTATGAGGTATTTACTGCCTAGCTATATTGGCTCTTTACTCATCTTTGGCTTTGGTTTAAGTTTTAATTATATAGAGTCCCATAAGCATTCTAAAAACCATGCTTTTGCTAAAGGTGTTATTTTCTATGCCATTTTGATTGTTGCGATCTCTGCTTCTTGGTTTAATCTTCAGTCTCCTACCTGGTGGGGAACAGAATCAAGTTATGAAATATCTACTGCTCAAGCTATTATTGATACTTCAAATCAGGCGATAGTCGTCTCAGATGAGTCTTTTGGTGATTTTATGTCTTTTGCATTTTTACTGAGACCAACAGATCATATTTTATGGCTTAAGCCACATCATAATCTTAACGAAGGATATATTGTTGCCAATTCTGGATCTATCTTTTTATGGAGACCATCTGAAAGCTTGTTAGACAAAGCTAAAAGCCTGGCAGAAAAGAGAAAGTTCATGATTGAGACTGTATCCAGCAATGATGTCTTTCAAATTAAGACCCACAAAGAGCAAGCATTAAGATAAGCGATTACCTTGGTTAACGATCATCATTAGTGATTGGTATTTCACCAAGTATCAAGATTTTAAAGATATCTATTTTATGCTGGGAGAATGAAAATAGAGCGAACTCTAGCATAATGCGATCGCTGAATTTTTCCCATGAGAATTACAAAAAATTCTAGCAACTTATTGTTGAGATCTCGATTATGCTTATGATTAGCGACCGAAACTTTAATTTATATCTTCGAGAAGTTAGTTTTCATGATGAGTAGTACCAAAACCTTAACCCACGCACTCAAGGAATGGGCGATCGCTGTTGACGCTTTAGCAGCAGGAAAAACTATTATGTTATTGCGCAAAGGTGGAATCCACGAAGAGCATAAAAATTTTCAAGTTCAACACCAACAAGTTTGGCTATACCCTACCTACGAACATCAAAAACCCCATTTACTCAAACCAGAATACGCTACAAAAGTAACAATAGTAGAGTCTGGTTGGCATCCTAAAACTGTCTTGATTCGTAGCTATGCCGAAATTACTCAAGTTTTATCTGTGAACACATTAGAGACATTACAAGCATTGCAACCATATCATATCTGGAACGAGCAAATGGTACGCGATCGCTTAAAATGGAAAGCTAGTCAAACTCGCGCATTCCCTTGCGCCTCTCGGCGGCGCGGGGTCGCTCGTCAACCCTTATCTGTTCTTTTATTGCGAGTTTATAATTTGCCTCAACCTCTAAGTATTCCTTACGATAGTAGTTATGGCGGTTGCAAATCCTGGATTGATTTAGTTGAACCTATTTCTTTAGTGGGTCTAACCCCTATCTTAGATAATAATACTTATCAAAATCAGGTAAGAGAGATTATCAGTAAAACTAATTAAATTTACCAAGTAATTTCCCCTAACCAGAAATTGTTAAATAATTACGTATTTTTCAGCATGACATTCTAGGAAAAATAAATTTTAGTAGTAGAGGTATTATTTATATAGAAGAACCCCTTATCTTTAATTTCTATTAAGCTGATCTATCTTCTCTAGAACTTATGAATTCCCAAACTATTTCTGATGTACCACCATATATTCAACATACAGACATTTTGATGTCAAGAATGTCTAATCGCTATCGAGTGGTAGTTGCTGTTGCTAGACGAGCTAAACAAAAAGAATATTGGGATGACGATCCAGAAGTATCGACTAAAGAATCTAAAATAAAAAGTATTTCTCGCACAATTAAAGAAATGGCTGATGAATTACTTCTTGACGATACACTGTCCTAAAATAGCTCAATAGCTTATAACTAAACCAGTGGTTTTTCACTTTGAAGAACAATACAGGAGTTGCCGAGTCACCGAGTGAGAATTCAGAAGAGCTAGAGCAAGTATGCCCAAGAAGTTTCTTGACTCCTTAAATCAATTGAACTTTCTTGCTTTTTTTCTCCCTTCTAACTACTGACTAATTGAGCCTTCATAACCTTCAAGCACCCCTAACTTTCGAGTTAGGGGTGCTTCATATTATTTGTTTGATACTCTTCTTATAATATTTTTAATCAGTTATAATCTACTGACTAAGGATATAGAGTCCAGCTCAGTTCGTAGAGGAAGTTAAAACATCGTGTCGTCTAAAACTATGGAATCCAATCAAAAACCTGAGAAAAAATTCCAATCTCTCTCCTCTTTTGTCGCTGGAATTTCCAAAGCAGCTAGCGGCACAGTTTTAGGTATTACAATGATTGGTAGTGCTATTGTCGCGGGGGGATTAGTTGGTTTAGCCTTTAGTTTTCGTAATCTCCCAGACGTGAGAGTTTTAAGTCATTATCTGCCTTCGGAAACCAGCTATATCTACGATATCAAAGGAAAACTTTTAACCCGTCTTCACGGTGAAGCTAATCGAGAATTAGTGACCCTGGAACAGATTTCCCCAGAACTGAAAAGAGCTGTGATTGCAGTAGAAGATAGTAGTTTTTATGAACATAAGGGAATTAATCCCTATAGTATTGGTCGCGCCATTGTAGTCAACTTGCAAAAAGGTGGTGTCCAGGAAGGAGCCTCTACTCTAACTATGCAACTAGTTAAAAATTTGTTTTTAACTCAAGAACGCACATTAAGTCGTAAATTAGCTGAAGCGATTCTCGCTGTGAGAGTGGAACAGATTTTTTCTAAAGACGAAATTCTGGAAATGTATCTCAACAATATTTATTGGGGGCACAACAATTATGGCGTTCAAACTGCGGCAGAAACCTATTTCAATAAAAAAGCTTCAGAATTAAATCTAGAAGAATCTGCAATGATGGCAGGTTTAATCCAAGCACCAGAACAATACAGTCCTTTTACTAAGTACTCAGCAACCAAAATAAGACAAGCTATTGTTTTAGAGCGCATGGCAACTTTGGGCTGGATTTCTGCCACAGAAAAACAATCTGCCAAAAAAGCTCCTCTATTCGTCAACAAGCCCACTGCGTGGAGTGCCAGTAAACTACCATTTGTTACTGAGGCAGTAATTGCAGAGCTAAAAGAGCGTTTTGGCGACGAAAAAGTACTTCGGGGAGGAATGCGAGTTCAAACTACTATCGATTTATCTATCCAACAAATGGCGAACAAGTCGGTTCAAGAAGGTTTCAATCGTTTACGTAGTTCGGGTGTCCGAGCCGATCAAATAGCTTTAATCGCGATCGATCCTCGGACTCATTTTGTGAAAGCGTTGGTTGGGGGAGTAAGCTACGACAAAAGCCAGTTCAATCGTGCTCTTCAAGCTCGTAGACAACCTGGTTCTGCCTTTAAACCTTTCGTCTACTATACAGCCTTTGCCAGTGGCAAGTATGATCCCTACTCTACTATTGAGGATAAACCTGTTAGTTATCGAGTTCCTTCTGGTTTGTATAAACCCAAAAATTACGATGAAAAATTTGCCGGCAAGATGTCGTTAAGAACTGCATTGATTAAATCTCGAAATGTTCCTGCGGTGAAATTAGGCAACGAAGTAGGGTTAGAAGAGATCATCGAAGTATGTAAACTTTTGGGTTTGAAAAGTCCTTTGCAAAAAGTGATTTCTTTACCTTTAGGTTCAATTGGGGTGACTCCTATGGAAATGGCAGAAGCTTATGCAACTTTTGCTAGTAATGGTTGGCATGCTGAGCCGACAATTATTTTACAAGTCGCAGATAGCCAAGGTAATGTTTTACTCGAGAATCGACCTCAACCCCAGCTACTTCTTGATCCTTGGGCAACCGCTAGTTTAACTTCAGTTCTTAAAGGGGTAATTGCTCCTGGTGGTACAGCGCCCAATGCAGATATTGGTCGTCCCGCAGCCGGAAAAACTGGCACAACTTCTTCCGAAAGAGATGTCTGGTTTGTGGGTTACGTACCTCAATTGGCTACTGCAGTTTGGGTAGGCAATGATAATTATAAAACTCTGGGCAAAGGTGTCACAGGAGGTGGTCATGCTGCACCTATTTGGCGTTCTTTTATGTCAAAAGCTTTAGCAAAAGAACCTGTTAAATATTTCCCCGCAGCTTCTCAGTTTCCTCAACCAAAAAAGAAAAGCCCAAGAATTCGTTAATAAAAAACTATTAACTTAAAGACGATTTCGATGGGGAGATTATAGGAGATTATAGAGGGGTGGAACTTGTCCCACTTGATGGGACAAGGTTAGAGCTTACAGCTATTTATCGCGAAGCGAGTTTTAACTAAATTTTTGTTTAATAAAATTAATCAACTGATTAATTTGCTTTCTCATCTGTTCCATATTTTTTTCCATTTTCTCTACTTTTGATTTGAGAGATTCAATCTCTGCTATCATCGCAGATGAATCAACAGAATGAGAAATCGAGGCATCACCCCCTAATTGAGTTAAATGAGGCTGTTTCTTCGATTTTACCATCGCTTCACGGATAGCATCTACCAATTGTTGTCCATCAAAGGGTTTTTCTACAAAAGCAAAGTACTCAAAAGGTTCGGGGAGCTTATCTGTGACTTCCTCTTTGCGTCCTGACATTAAAACTAGAGGAATATTTCTGAGTCTTTTTTCTTTTTGGATTGCTTGGTAAACTTCCCAACCACTCATTTT
>JASJDR010000237.1 GCA_030065615.1 Xenococcus sp. MO_188.B8
TCAATACAGAGTCCGTATCCCAGAACAGTTCCGTATTCAACAGTTTTGATTTCTGTTAAATAGGGTAGTCCCACCCTTTGACATAATGCTTCTCCCAGTTGAATGCGGTGAGTTAGTAATAGAACCCATTTCCCTTCTTTAATTGCCTTATCTACTATTTGTGCGAGCAAATGAGTTTTACCTGTACCTTTTGGAGATTTAAGGCAAATAAGTTTGGCCGTGTTGGGAATATTTAGGCAGTTGGGGGTTGGGGGTTGGGGTTTGAAAAGGGGAGAAGCAGAGATAGTGGAATGTTTTTCGTTGGGAGATATTTTGATTTCGGTGTTAGCTAATGACCCCAGATATCTTCTATTAACCTGAATATTGGCTTTATAGGTTAATTGTACTGAGGATTGGACTAACCAAGTAGAGAGGGATAATGCCTGATTATAGGCTTGATGAAAAGCCTCTGTACCGTTCTGTACAATTAAATCATCAACCCCTTTGGGAGGACAAGACATTTGAGCTTGGCTCAAATGCTTGATATGTCCGTCTGACTCTTGCCAGCGAATTACTTTGACATCAACTCCCGCTGAGGCAAAAAGTTTTCCGGTTTTGGCGATCGCCGAATTGACATTAGCGATGGTACTGGCTTTACTATCTTGATCAAAGGCAAAATAGACTGTGCGACCAGGAGTAGCGAAGACTTGTAGTTGAGGAATTAGTTTGGCTAATCCCCTTGGGCGACCGAATTCGTCTTTGGGTTGGCGATAGCCATTAAAGATGCCAGGTAATGCGATCGCAGCATAACCTGCACTGATTAAAGCAGCAGCTTTTTTAGCTCCTTCGGTAAGGATAATAGGAACTTCATAATTGTTAACCACCCATTCCCAGAATGATCTTGGATAATGGCGACTACAGTTTCTGAGGGCTAAGGTCGAGAGAAATAGCTCGATGTTGTTTCGTTTAGCGATCATCTGCCAAAGCTGCTGAGAAACTTTAAGGGCAATTATACCTGTCGGGTGTTTAGGTGGAGCTTCATATTTAATTATTTTCCCTTTATCTGCCGATAGTCTGGGTTGAAGCGGTTTGAATTGTCCCCAAAGATCGTCAGAATAATTGTTGAGGACATCAACTCCAGATACCCACCAACCTCCTAATTCTATATGGCGATATCGTTTGAGGATGCTGTAACTGACTACACCTGTATTAATTCGTTTTAATTTCTCAGAAATAAACAGGCGATCTAGTGCTTCATTTCCTTCAAAGTGGAAAAAGTTTAGCTTAATTAAATCTGGGTGGATTTTACTATCTTGATAAAGTTCCTGGTATTCAGCAAATGTGAGTTGGTTAGGGAGTTGTTTTTCGTCGGACGAATCTGAGCAAGTTCGATTTTTTGATAATTTTTGTGTCATTTAAGCAGACTCCAGTATTTAAACGGAAGCCTTAGAATCACAACACAGCGGGCATTTTACTCGTTCCACAACCAACTTACACCAAATATTTTGGCGAATCACAAAATAGATCTCGAAGAAGATCTCCTCTGCAACTCCGATTGACTAGAGATACAATATTAAAGTGATAGTGAATATTGTTTCTCGAACGTCCTTAACTTTGACTACTTAAAGTCGAGTTAATCGGATAGTCAATCGGAGAAGCTGGAAGGAGCTTAGATACATGCCTTTTGGGGTTATGGGTCTAGGCTCTTTTGAATTTTAAGGAAACAGATTGAAAAACATTCATCTTTCTTTGGGAAGGAGACTCTCGCTTTAGCGACGAGCGGTGGGTAATTGACTGGTAATAAAGAGTTAATTTCACCTCAAGAATAAATACAGCAATTATTATTATTGCAAATTCCCTAAACATGGCTTTTTGTTAGCTCCTAAACACTTTGGATAATTTTGTTTAGGAGCTGAAACTATTGAAAAATCGTGGTTTTTTACTCAAAAACGATTCCGAATGAACACTAAACGATTCCGAATGAACACTAAACGATTCCGAATGAACACTAAACGATTCCGAATGAACATTAGGTGTTTAGGAGCTAAGAAGCTTGTTATGTAAAGGATAGGAGTAATTGTAAATTTTTATAGTGTTTAGGAGCAATGTTAATCACCTAAACATTTTTCTCTTCAATGCCCAAACAAGATAAACCCTTACTATAAGGGCAATTGAGCATAGTTAAATTATCAAAAACCTATTTAAGCCCGAAAAATCCTAAAAGCTGATTTTCTAGTTCGGAGGTAATTGGATGAGGGTAGCGATCATTTTCAATCTGGGATAGTCGAGAAGTAGAAATACTTAATTCTTTGGCAGTAGCCCTCAAACTAATTCCACTAGATTTACGAGCAGTCTTAACTAGCTGGCCAAAAGTAAGTGAGTCATAATTTTTCTTGCTTTGGGGTTTATTCTGCTGACAATTATTTTGGGAGAGTGGCGATTTCTTTTTTGGTTTAAATTCTGGCTGTAGCAAGATACCAGAGCATTTTAACCAAGAATCAAACCAGTATCTGGGTTTTTTAATTTTGCTATCTGAATTTACCCATTGGGGACTATCTGATTCATAAATAAAGCTATAGGGATGCTCAAAATTGTCTAAAGTTTTAAGTCCTCGATCAAAACTGCGCTTTAAATTCAAAGCAACGTTGCGATCTGTCATAGCCATTTCGATTTCGTTGCCGTAGCCAATGTTTTTTAAAAGTGTTTCTATTTGATATAAATTGCTGTTGGTTTGTTGCAGAGCTAACAGGGCGTAATATGCAAGCCTCAAAGCCATTTTTTCTCTGTAGGGGTCGAGCTTTAAAGATTCGCTGCTAAGATAGCCAAATTCTCTAAGATATTCGTGTCCAGCAAATTTCTCAAACCATTGTCCAGGGCTGTAGGTAATTTCAAGATCAATTAGCTTATCCTCACCATCTAGGCTTTTTTGAACTATTTGTTTAATGTTGAAAATATCCCAAAGATTCGACATTTCAACTGTAAAAATTCCTTTATGGCGTGATCGCCATTCTCGAACCCAAACTTCTAGCCGCTTAATTAAATAAACGTGATGAGCTAGTTTTTTAAGCTTATCTTCCTTGGACAAGTAGCAAGTAGATTTTTTACTAAGACCTCTTTGATTTTTAGGGATATAGTAATTTCTTTTCTGATCTTCACCAAAATCAGCTAGGAGTTTAGAGGCTGATAAGGTGATTTTTTGATTCCACGCTTCTGGCTTACGAAAAGCGATCGCCGCTAACGCATAATGAAGTTTAAGGGTTTGTTCTCCAAACTGATGAGCGATAACTTCTTTAGTCTGATAGGCTACTTCAGCAAAATCGGTTAAGTCGAATCGGTCTCTGATTTGCAGCTCAACACGACCAGAGGGGAATTCTTTTCCTCCGTTTAAACTATTGTGTTTTAAAGCCCAAAATTCCATGCCTGTGACTCCAGCCGAATAAACCGTATCAGTTATTGCACTACTGGGACATTCTTCATATAATCGATTTTGACAAAGTTGAGCTTCTGTCGGCGATTTGGTTCCAGTTCTACTAAGTTTTTGTTCGCCTCTACTATTATCACTAGACTTATGTGAGCTACTATTACTCTTACCTCTCTTACTACTAATTTTAGCAGCCTTGGGATGTTCCATTAGTCACACTATGTATTAAAGCTTAACCTTTAATATGATCACAAAAGTTATTCTTGATTTATGCTATCAATAACTACTTTTGGTACCAACTCTGTTTTTATGCGTTTCGTTATATTTATTTACATATTAGAATGTTTAAGGTTTTTTTTTATCTTACCGTAGGGTGGCGATCGCCCTACCAATTCCCCCGCTCTCTTCATCTCTAAAGCCTACCTATTCGCAACAAGTGGCAAATTTGACACAAAAAAACAGACAGGGGAGCCGATCAACCTGTCTGTTAATTCAGTAATTACTTATTAAGCTTGCTAAATAGGCATTGTAGACGCTAGAGAACGGAATGACATTGGTTGCCGATTCTGGGGATTATAGGTAGTTCAAACGACTGAATTATAAGGGTTGCTAATCCCTGCAAAATAAGAAATTTTTAGATGGAAGTACTATCCAAGTAATGGAATTAATTCTTGTAATTTATCTCTTTGAGGATTATCTGTTTCCAGCAATTGTTTCATTGCGTCATAATAGCTTTCTAATAGTTCGCGGTCTGGATTGGTTGAATCTCTATTTTCAAGATCTACGTTAAAACGAAAATAGTTTAATCTTGGTAGTCTGTCAGCTAATTCCTTGAGAGATTCATCCGTAGCTTGTTCTTGTCCATCTAAAAAGATTTGAAAAATATTTCGGAGCCACCATTGAATTTCATCTCGTGGAGGTCCATTTAAACCACGATCAGTCGAACTTATTCCTGTACCTAAACTAACTAAAATTATATCTTCGTCACTACCATAAAAAGTTAAAGCCTCATTTAAGGCATACATAGCAGGATTACCTGCAAATACACCACCATCAATAAAAAGTTTGTCATCTATTTCGTGCATATTATGGGACAGTGGAACTGTAGAGCTAGCTTTTACAGCATCTTGATACTCTAATTCTCTATAATTACCAGTATAAGAACGAAATATTTCGGGACGGCGATCAGTAACATTGTAGGCGGTTATTGCTATATCTTTGGGAGAGGATGAAAGTCTAGTGAAACGTCCACCGCCAAATACTTCTCTAATCACTGTCAATAATCTTGCAGGATTGTATTTAGGATATTTATTGACATTTAAAATTGGAATATCTCTTCTTCCTGGGTTAATTGCACCATCTCCAAATATAAAATCAGCTCGCTCGTAATAAATTTGAAGAATTTCCTCTGCTGTCAAGCCAAATGGTTCTCGGTCGTTAGGAGGATCTGGAACAATTCCTCTTATAGCAGCCCCAGCAATTAAAGCTCCAGTACTCGTACCAACAAATAAATCAAAAATATCTTTTAACTGTTGTCCAGTTTGTTCTTCAATTGCAATACATACTGCTAATGGAATCACACCAGCTAATGCTCCACCATCAATTGAGAGAATTTTCTTAACCATTTTCTTAATAGTAGTATATGTCTAAACAACCTTATTATCCAAATAATACATTAAACTGAAATCCTTAAAAAGCTTGCTGTATAAAGCCGCCCTAGAAGGGCGGGGCGCGATTACCCAATTATTTCGGTAAATTGGAGATTATAGCTATTTATGCCTTTCCATTGAGTGAGTGGAAAGCTCCATTATCACTAACTCAGGCTAGGGCTTTATATTCTTACGTGATTAAATGTGATACTATTTAGTCATGTTAACTCGGACTTACGAATGTAAAGTTTTAACCCAAGCCAGAAAAGATTTTCAGGTCTTTGCGAGAGTGGAATAAGCTGGGGTTGACCCCATGAGGGATTGTCGCAAGACAGTCTCTGAAGGGGAAAGGTCTTAGAAGATCCCAATGCAGGAGGAATCCCCGCTCGTTTTACGGCGGGGAGCGTCAAATAAACTTATAGGAGATTTTGTAGAAGGCTTTGGACAAACATCAGGTTCAATTTAAAAATTGGCAGTTATTGATCTTAACAGTTCTATTACTAGGATCAGGTTTTATCTTTGGTCAAAAATATCAGCCCCGATTGTCTATTAATACTCAAGCAAAAGCTAGCAAAACAGATCACAATCAAGTAAATATTCTGCCAGTCGAAACCATTGTTGTAAGACAAGTTTACTCTTACTCTACATCTCAAACATATATCGGAGAAGTAAAAGCTTTGCGTACTAGCGAAGTTGGTTTTGAACGTGCGGGCAAATTAATTTCGGTATTGGTAGATGAAGGTGATCGTGTTTCGGCGGGAACAGCTTTAGCCAAACTAGATACAACTAACTTAGAGACGCAACTTGAAGGGTTAATTGCACGAAAAGCCGGAGCACAGGCTGTTTTGGCTGAACTCAAAAACGGTGCCAGAACAGAACAAAAAGCTGCAGCACAGGCTGTAGTTAGAGATTTAGAACAGCAGCTAGAGCTAGAAAAGCTCAAGAATTCTCGTCGGGAATATTTGTATGGCGAAGGTGCAATTGCTCGCGAGCAATTAGACGAAGTGGCCTTTAATAGTAAAGCTTTAACCGAACGATTAGCAAATGCTAAAAGCAATTTAGAGGAGTTACAAAATGGCACAAGAGTTGAACAAGTAACAGCACAACAGGCAGTAGTAGATCGACTTACAGCCGAGATCAAAGATATTAGTATTACTATCGACAAAAGTATCCTCAGATCACCTTTCAACAGTATAGTTTCCAATCGCAATGTAGATGAAGGAATGGTAATTCAGGCTGGTCAATCGATTCTGCGTTTAGTCGAGAATACTCAGCCAGAGCTAAAGGTAGGCGTTCCTATTTCCGTAGCTAACCAAATAAAGTCTGGTAGCAGACATCAAGTAACGATAGGGGGTGAAATCTATAGCGCAGAAGTTAGTTCTATCTTACCCGAACTTAATTCTGCAACTCGAACCCTTACCGTAGTTTTAAAGTTACCATCACTAGCAGCAACCCAGGTAATACCAGGACAAATCGCCCGTTTAGCAGTTACTCAAACTCATAACACCGACGGTTATTGGTTACCCATTACTGCTTTAGTCAAAGGTAATCGAGGTTTATGGTCATGTTATGCCTTAGTAGATTCTGAACACAGCCAAAATACTAAAGTCGAAGTCAAATCTATAGAAATTTTAGAAGCTCAGTCAGATAGAGTTTTAGTCAGAGGAACATTAGAGCCTGGAGATGAAATTATTGCAGATGGAACACATCGTCTGGTTCCTGGTCAATTAGCCAATAGAAAATAAGGGTTATTTTATGCATAGTTTGTTCTATCGCAATGTTCGTTTATTAATTCTGACGATTATTCTCATTTTGGTTTGGGGTATTTCTTCCTATTTCGCCTTACCTAGATTAGAAGATCCTGAATTAGTATCTCGTGTTGCTGTTGTTAAAACCTTTAATGCTGGTGCTAATGCTGAGCTGATCGAAGCTTTAATAACCGACAAGATTGAAGATAAATTGGTCGAAATAGAAGAGATCAAAACATACGAATCAACTTCTAGTTCTGGCAGTTCAATTATTCTGATAGAACTCAAAGATAGCATACAAAAAGAACAGGTAGGAGAGATTTGGTCTCGGGTACGAAATAAAATTGATGAGCTAAAGCCTGAGTTACCTATCGGCGCTAGTGAACCAGAATTAGAAAGGATCAAAATTAAAGCTTATGCTCTAATTACGGCTTTAATTTGGCAACAAGATGATCACCCAAACTACACAATTCTACAGCGCCAGGCGGACGTATTAAAAGACCGCCTTAATGCGCTTGCAGGAACAGAAGAAGTTGAGCTTTATGGAGATCGTGATGAAGAAATATTAGTCGAAATTAATTCCCAAGCGATCGCTAGTTATAATCTCACCGCGGCCGATATTTCCCGACAGATTCAACAAAGCGATTCTAAGGTAGCTGCGGGATTATTGCGCAATAGCAATAATGATTTTTCAATTGAAGTAGCTGGAGAATTGGATACCCTTAATCGGATACGAGATATTCCGATTAGCTTTGATAGTAATGGGCAATTTGTTCGCTTACAAGATCTTGCTAAGATTACCAAAGGTGTTAGTTTTCCTGCTAATGAATTATCAATAATCAGCAATCGCCCGGCGGTAACTCTTGCCGTTCATGTGGAGTCGGGAACCAGATTAGATATCTGGAATAAAAATGCGTCGAAAATCTTAGCAGAATATCAATTAGAATTACCTAGAACCATAGGATTACAAACCATTGTTGCACAAAGTGGCTATGTGACAACCAGACTAAATGGTTTAATTCTGAATTTAATTTTAGGTGGTGTCCTAGTCTTTCTAGTCACTCTGGTAGTTATGGGGTGGAGATCAGCGATAATCGTTAGTACTTCTTTGCCCCTGTCAATTTTGATGGTGTTTGGCTGGATGAACGTGATGGATGTCCCTCTGCACCAAATGTCGATCACAGGATTGATAGTTGCATTAGGAATTTTAATTGATAATGCAATCGTGATGGTGGATCAGGTGACTAATTATCTTCACAGTGGTTTTAAAGCCAAAGATGCTATTACCAATAGTGTTAATCATTTAGCCGTTCCTTTATTGAGTTCTACTATTACTACGGTTCTGGCTTTCCTTCCTATAGCTTTATTACCAGGAGCCGCAGGAGAATTTGTAGGCACAATCGGTCTTAGCGTTATTTTAGCTGTGTCTTCCTCTTTCTTTTTAGCATTGACGGTAATACCAACATTGACGGCCAAATTTTACCAATCTGTAGGATCGAATTCGGTAAAGTCAAAAAGCCGTTTGCCCCAACAGCAATCGTGGTGGAAAACAGGTTTATCTATTCCTATACTAACGCGGTGGTATGGCAAAACTTTGGAATGGGCTACTGCTAGACCAATGTTAAGCATTTGCTTAGCTTTATTATTACCAATAGTTGGCTTGATCCAGGCTGGTAGTTTACCACAACAGTTTTTCCCAGCAGCAGATCGTGATCAATTACAAATTCAGCTTGAGCTGCCTTCTGCCACTTCCATCACTCAAACTCAAGCTCTTACTCAACAGATACGTGATCGTTTGTTATCATATGAAAATATAACTGATGTTCACTGGTTTATTGGTAGAAGTGCTCCTCGATTTTATTACAACGTGGCAGGAATCAGAGAACGAGAGGCAAATTATGCTCAAGCCATAGTGCAACTTGATTCTTTGGTATCTAGTTCACTAGCAAAACAGCTACAAACTGAATTAGATAAAACTTTTCCTACTGCTCGTATTTTAGTTCGGCAGCTAGAACAAGGACCTCCTTTTGATGCACCAATAGAGATGCGAATCTATGGCTCGGACTTAGATGTATTGCATCAACTAGGAGAACAGGGAAGAAGTTTATTAGTCGGGTTAAGTCAAATTACTCATACTCGTGCTAGTTTGGATGAGGTTAGACCTCAATTAGAATTTCAAGTAGATGAAGAAGAAGTTCGTTTAGCTGATTTAGACCGTAATGCGATCGCTAAACAGTTAGATTCTAGCCTGGAAGGGATTTTGGGAGGAACGATTTTAGAATCTACGGAAGAATTACCCGTCAGAGTTAGATTATCAGTAGCAGACCGTGCCCAGCTAAATAATCTAGCCTCTCTCAATTTATTACCTAGTGGAAATAGGTTAACAGGTAACAATATAGAACCTATTCCTTTATCGTCTTTAGGTAAAGTAGCTCTTAAACCAGAACTAGCTAAAATTACTCGCTACAATGGACAAAGAGTCAATACGATTCAGGGTTTCTTAACCCCTGGAACTTTAACTGATCAAGTTTTAACCAATTTTAAACATCGATTGACTAATGGTGAATTTAAACTCCCGAATGGCTATAGCTATGAGTTTGGTGGAGAAGCAGAAGAGAAAAATAATGCGCTCGCCGGTTTGGTTTCGACTGTGGGAGTGTTAATCGTTTTGATGGTAGCGACTTTAGTATTATCTTTGGGTTCTTTCGGTTTAGCTACCGTTGTCGGTATAGTAGCGATCGCTTCTTTTGGATTGGGCTTATTTGCCGTTTGGTTATTTAACTATCCTTTTGGTTTCAATCCAATCATCGGTACGGTGGGATTAATTGGGGTAGCGATTAATGATTCGATCGTAGTCATAGCTGCTATTCAAAAACATCCTTTGGCTAAAACAGCTAATAAACAAGCCGTTGGCGACGTAGTATTGCACTCTACCCGCCACGTTATTGCTACTACTTTAACTACTGCTATTGGCTTTGTTCCTTTATTATTAGGTGGGGGTGAATTTTGGCCTCCTTTAGTAATTGCGATTGCAGGCGGAGTCATGGGAGCCACTTTGTTAGCACTTTATTTTGTTCCTGCAGCTTATTTGGTAGTATTCCGAAGCAGGAAAATTGCACTTAATTTGATTAGTAATGTCTGATAGAAGTCTATTTAAAGCTTTCCCTAACTAGTTTTTCGCCAAGTCGTGTGCAAGACCTAATTCTGTGTACGTCATCCGATGCAACAAGAAGTTATCAACACTTAAGCTATTTCTGCCCGGTTGAGTTGTCAATCCACAACTGTAACCGGCTTGCTGAACAAGCTCTGGTGCTTTTAGCCCAATATGCTCTTTTTCACCATAAGGGTAAGCAAAGGGAATTTCCGTCAAGCCAAGTTCCCGTTGAAGATCTTCAAGGGATCCGTGTATTTCCCTTTCAAGATCTGCATCACTGAGTTGGCTCAGTGTTCTATGGGAGCGGGTATGAGCGCCGATCGTCCACTCGCCATCCATCAGAGAGCGAATTTCGTCCCAGGACATGGTTTGAAACTTCTCCTGAGTTTGACCATAAGCCAGGGCTTCTTCTTGAGAAATTTTCAGTCGGTTTAGCAGAATACGATGGCACGACTCTCGTTGATGTTCTGGAAGAAGCTTTAACTTTCGCTTGACAGACTTCATGCACGCTACTCTGACCTTTTTAGAGTCGATGGGCACCACCTCCCCATTTAAGAAATCAAGGTTGATGGCCTTTAGCTTCGTTAGGCGAAAAGCGACTTCGATCTCATCAAAGTGTAGTAAGGGGGCAGAGTCCCCAGATCGGACATGGTTGGTTACGACAAATACTGTCGCAGGAATATTGAATCTTTTGAGCACTGGAGCGGCGTGGGCGAAAACCCCATAATATGCATCGTCGAAAGTAATGACGACACCTTTTTTATCAGGGTTGCCAACACTCAACTGTGAGAGCATGGTCTCGAGTGAAATGGGATTGAAGTGAGTCGCGAAATACTGCATTTGCTGAGCAAAACTCTCGACATTAATACGCGAGCACCTTTTGTCAAACTTATCCAGAGATGTATCCAGAACGTTGTGATAGTAAACTATAAACATAAGCCAGCCTCCCGATAACATTTTAACCAAGCCTCTCGCTCGCAGGAAGGAGAAAATTGGGAAATTGCGCGAGCGTAAGCACTCTCCCCGTAGCAGCGACGTTGTGAGGGGTCATCCAGCAACAACTCAATGGTCGAGAGCAGTTGTTTTTGCTCCCGAGGGTCCACTAAGATGCCATCAATACCATCTCTGATCAATTCGGGAATGCCACCTACGTTAGCGGCTATTATTGCACGCTTGGCCAGCATTCCTTCCAATACCTTATTGGGGGAACCATCCGAAATAGAAGGGAATACGAGTATGTCGCAAGTCTTCATGTACTCAAGTACGTGGGCATGTTCCACGGGACCTGTGCGGAATAAACGCAGGCTGTTCTTGAGACTATCAATCAAAGGATTGTAGTAAACCGCTTCTATTGGGCGAATTGGTCCTACCAGCAAAAGAGAGACTTCACGCTTTGTAGCCAACTGATCGAAGGCCTGAAGCAGAAAATCAAGGCCCATAACCCGACGAAACTCCCCGACACATCCGATGATTGGGGGGTGAACAGATAGATTTAGAGGTACTTCCAACTGAAAATCCGTCGGGTTTACGTGGTTGTGTATGACAAGGATTGGACATGTTGGAGCAAACAACTGTTTCACAAGCTGTTGAGCCGCCGTATTGACACAAACACAAACTTTGGCAGCTTGTAAGGCAGCTTGTGTATGAGGGAGGTTTTTACCGAAGGATCTAATCTCCAGATCTGAACCGCGAAACGAAATAATCAGAGGCAAGTTACACCGAACGGCCGCAAACGCACTAACGAGAGGACGAATTTCAAAGGCACCGTAGACATGTATTGCATCAAGATGTTCTCTCTTAGCAATCCGAACGATGTGGTCTGCATATGTCCGCTGACGAATATCGGTATTGGATAAAATGCGATCTACACGGAAGTCGGCAGCTAAAATGCGATATGCTGGATTACCGAAGCGCTCCTTCTTCTCCACTTTGCCGTGCCATTCACTTTCTTGTTCCGATTCTTCCAGTGCTATTGGCACAACCACAATATCTTCTGAGAGCAAACGCAGATGCCGCATCGAAGATATTGACATACCATCTTTTTCCCCCAGCGTATTAACAATCAGTCCTACACGTGGTCTACTTAGTGATGGATTTAGGGATGTAACCATGTCAGTTAAACTCCGGATAAGGAATACGAGAAAGCCGCTTTCTAAAAATTAGACAATGTTGGACATTGCTTGATTATTAGTTCCTGCTTCATCAAAGAGAGTCGGCTCTTGCTTCTCCACAGGCATGACATCGGGTTCAGCTAACCCTAGTAAA
>JASJDR010000238.1 GCA_030065615.1 Xenococcus sp. MO_188.B8
AGACAATGGTTTTTAAAACTAGGTATTTTTGAATTAATCAAGTCAAAAGAAAAAAGAACGGATTGGATTTTTATTATCGATACAATTTTAGAACAAGGTCACAAAAAATGTTTACTTATTTTAGGAATATCTTATCAAAAATGGTCAGAAAAACTTAAATCTAACAGAAAAAACTTACAACATCATGACCTGGAAGTTTTAGGATTAGAAGTAGTCGATAAAACTCAAGGAGAAATTATCGAATCTAGGATTAATAATTTAGCTAAGACTGTGGGAAAACCTTTACAAATTATTTCCGATCATGGTAGCGATATTAAAAAAGGAATTGAACTCTATATTGCTCAAAATCCTGGAATAATTTATACTTATGATTTTACCCACCAAGTAGCTTTGTGGCTCAAAAAAGACTTATCACAAAATCCAAAATTTCTCGAATTTCTCCAGAAATGTAATGTAACTCTTTCTCAAATAAAACAAACAAAATTATCTTTTTTAAGACCGACATCTCAACGTTCTAAAGCTAGATATCATAATCTAGATATTCTAGTTAATTGGGGCTTAAACGTAGTTCAATATTGGAAAAAACAAGATTTTTCTCTCATTAGTACTGAATTTATTATAGATAGAAAAACTCTGTTTCTGTTAAGAGAAGAAATCGATCAGGATTCTTTAAGTAAATTAGCCAAAATTCTCGGTACAAAAGCTTCAAATTATAACTCTTTTTGTCAATTAATCACTTCAAAAATTGGTCAAGAACTATGTCAAAAAAAAGCTCTAATAATTTCTCAAGCAGCTGAATTAGGAAGGAGAAAATTTTTAGAAAAACTCGGTTGGTTACTTGATTATGAAAAACAACTTCATATTTATGCTGAAATCTTGGAAGTTTTTGCCCTAGCTAAAAAGCAATTAAATAAACAAGGATTACATCAGAAATCTCAATCAGACTGGTTGAACTTAACCGATAATTTTTCCGATTCAACTTGGATTCAAAAAGCTCAACAAAAAGTCAGTCAATACTTAGCTATTGAAGGAGAAAAAATCTCCAAAAACCAAGCTTTTTTAGCCACATCAGATATAATTGAATCAATTTTTGGTAAATACAAAATCTTGGCTTCATCTTCAACCTGTTCGGAGATTAATGAAATGATTTTAACACTTATTTTATCTACTACTAAACTAACTCCAGATAAAGTACTCCAAGCGATGGAAAGCATTCATATAGCCGATGTTAATGTTTGGTCAAAAGAAGTTTTTGGTCAATCTATGTTATCTAAAAGAAAATTGGCTTTTTCCACTTCAACAAATTGCATAAAAGTTGCATGAATTATTTGGCGATCGCATGGGACAGAATCAACCCCCTACATGGGCTCGACCCATAAACGGCAACATATGATGTTCGCAGAGACTAAAAAAGTTAATATCTCTAACCAACACCATCTCATTATGTCCTTCGTCAAAGATGGCGTCGTTAATAATGGTCTCTAAGGACTGATTATATCCTTGAGTGAGAAACTGCATCGCTTCGGCAACTCTTTTCGGAGTTTTCAGCAATCCTTCACGGTCTGGATCTTCGCCCAAGGACTCTAACATCCCCCGCACAGCAGCTTGAAGGCGCTCTTGTGATTGGTCAGAGCTCGACTGGATAACCGCTTCTTCGCCATTATGGGTCTGGCGATCTGATCTCGTAACAATCCGTTCCCTTGAGGCTGACTTTAAGCTATTAATAGAAGAATTAGAATCCTGGGAAAAAGCTGTGGTCATAATAAATTTTGAGTTCAACTCGGATCTGTTGCTATTTGCCAGAATATCAATGAATGGGCAAATTCCGTGATTCAAGATTAAACTAGACTGAATAATGGAAAATTGCTGATTACCGATTGTCGATCGATCCCAAGCTAAAATCTTCAATTCTTTGGTCAAGAACAGGCCAAGAGTAAGCTATAAGCAACCATTATTCTCTGGTAGTTTCAATTACCGATAATTGGTGCTTCTCGGATTTTAGACGAAGGATAAAAGTCTTACGCGGCAAAGGTTATAAGGATAATTTATCGGGAATTAGAATTTATCCCCAGTTTCGATTGATAGAAATGTCTCATCAGCGATCTTCTCCCAGGTTATGATAACTGTACACCTTCTATTTTACTCTATCTATTACTGAAAGCATTTAATTAAAAATTTTTAAAAGATACTTGGAGCCAGAAGAAAAAATCCCAACAATTTTACAAAAAGATTTCAATTGTCAAAAAGAATAAGAAGAATTAGTTAATTATTTTTACTAATATAAAAAGACTAGATAAAAAGTCACCCTATCAGATTTCTTTTTAGGAAAAATCAATTACTCTGGAAATAGAAGTAATACAAGAATAAACAATCACATCTTGATTTCTGAAGCCGGACTAACAATACCAGTAATAGATCTAAATTTAGCCGAGTCGGGAAAATATCTATCCGAACCAGAAATAATCCATGACTCTTTATTAGAATTACTTGCCAAAGAATACGATTTATCTTCTTTAGTAATTGTCAAACTAGATAAAGATCGAGGCCAAGAATTAAAATATGAAGACCCAGAAGCAGCAGAAAAAATCTACTTAAATCAATTAGATAAAGTCGAGTTTGGCGATAATATTAAACGAGGAGTTGTTTTTAGTTCAGGCAACAATGTTTACTTCGGCAATAAAGAATTAATTGAAAAAATTCGCCATCGATTCTTTGACACCCAACCAGATCACTGTTGTCGCTATGGCTCTTTGCTGGTCAGTTCTTGTTTACAAGGAGCAACTTTATTCGATAGCAGTCAAGATAATTCTCCTATAAAACTGAAAATAGTTGACTCTCAAAGTAAAGATCCAAAAGAAAGAACCGAAGCCGCTGATTTCTTTACTGGTGACTGTCACGGGAAGATATCAACCCGATTAGCCCAAGAAGTTGGAGCGAAAAGTAAACGACCATTTCAATTTAGAATGGCTTGGATGACAAACTGGGATGATGGAGAAACCAAACTGGACAGTCCTCATACTAGTTTTTTAGCTAAAGGAACATTCCTGACCAATCGCAGCCTGACTGAAGATCGCGGCTATGACATCATTTTGGATCGCAGTTCGATTAAGGGAATTGCTAAAGATAAATTAAGGGAACTGGTCCCCTGTGGCGATTATCAACTCCCCAAGATGGCATTGGGAAATCGAGCTAATGCCGAGTTACAGAAATACGATAACTCCTGGCAATTTAACATCTGGTTTTCCGAGGGTGCGATCTCATCTGATATCGTACCCGCTACCAAAGCTGAAGCTCAAAGATTAGCTCAGATTCAATCTAATCCCCTCAAACTCAATCGTTATATCGTCGAACAACAGGATCTCAAAGCTAGTTTTATCCAAACTGATGACGATACAGTGAATGTCGAGAGCAGTCAGTCAAAACAGGAACTAAAAGAATCAGGATTGGTTTCCTTGCTACGTCAGGATACAAAGGGATTGCTCACTGGTTATCCCAAGTTAGTTGAATTTCAACGTTCTCAGCTCAGAAAGATTTGGCTCAATTTAGCAATTAAAGGGGCTTTACATCATGATAGTGCCATGGCTCAACCCGGCGATAATCTCAAACCAGGTACGATTGCTGCTCCTCATTTGGCTCATGGAACAGAAGTAATTGTTACCCGCTATCCCATAGTCAGCAAAGATAACATCCGTCGCTACACTGTAGATAATCATCAACCTGCTGCCCAATCTCTATTAAACTATCGTGGCTGTGTCTTTATTCGCTCCGACCAAGCGATGCAACACCATCAATGCGACTTTGACGGCGACCAATTGATAGTAACTCCAGCTAACCGTTTTCCCCAGATTTCCCAAGAAATTCGCGGCTGCAATGAACCTGCCGAATATCCATCTGTAGTTAAGCGGAAAAAAATTGATTACGGAAAGCCTCAATATACTAATCTCAGACAGATAGCAGCAGCTATCAAACAGAACAGTATCGGTTATATCGCTACTTTAATTGGAAGAGTACAATCTTCATCCAATCCCTATCAAAAACCGTCGCGACGGTCAAAATTTGAATTTGCCAAGCGCCAACTATTAGGTAAATTATTTGATGCTTTACAAATCGAAGTAGATTCGCCTAAAAGCGCGACTCGCTATCAAGATCACCATGAGGAGCTGATTACTCATACTAGAAACTGGAGTAACAAGTTTCCCAGTCCTCTCTTTGATTACAAGAAAGACGAACGACTATATAAGACAAGTTGTTTACCCAGATCAACCGATAATAATATCAATTGTCTTGCCAAAGAAGCAGTCAATCCCCAATGGAGTCAAACTAGACTCAAAAGCTTAGAATTAGATCGCTTTGGCTGGCTCATGGATAAGCCAGAGAATAAAGAAGATCTCAACTATTGGGAACAAGTATGTCTACCAAAAGCTCTCCAAATCAAACAGAAATATCTAGAAAGATCTAGAGAAATACATCAAGCAAATAAAAGCGATCCTGAACGGAAAAAACCAGAATTTGCTCAACTTTATGAGGATCTTAGAGCCATAGTTGATCAAGAATTCCCCGATGCTGAAGATCGGATGTTAGCCGCTAGTGCCATGTGGAATTTGGAAACTAGCAATAAAAACTTGAAAAACCAGATCGCTGAATGTAAAAAGCTTTCTTGTCAGTTAAATTCTACGATTGAACTAGTTAAAGAGCATCAGTTTGTTAAGTCATTAGAAGCTAAAGAAACTTGGGTTGTTAGCATTCCCTTTGTGCGCCGAGATAGTTCTCAAACAAATAGTGATGTGATCGGTAATCGAAAAGGGAATTCCTATCGACCTTTAGCAGCAGAATTTAAAGCCTACCTCGATAAACAAGGAGTCAACTACGAAGCAACAGTCAACTCAGATTTGCCCCTAATCGATTTTGCCCTCATCGATCCACAGCCTGAATTACTAGAAACTCTACAAAGTAAATTAAGTGATAACAACAACGAGCGCTTCTTGATGCAACAGCGAGTGGGGGAAACCACGCCAGTTCCTACAACGGGACGGGGCGTATCAACTGAGGAGGAGACCTCCTCAGACAGCCCCTTGGAAACCCCCGCAACGGACTGGCTTCCCAAGACCGCGCTGCATCACTTTGTCTGGCAAGAGCAGACTTTGACGAACTATAAAGACAATACTATTCCGCTGCGCATTGTGCCGCCCAAAGATTATACCTGGGTTGAAATGAATGAAGATCATCTTGCTAAAGGTAGTTTGGTACTGAATCTATTCGCTGCGGAAATTTGTCAGAGGTTGGAGGAATATCAATTTACTTCTTTTAAGTTAATTGGCGCAAAACATAATGATTACAGCCAGATTGATTTTAGCGACAAACGATTAAAAGACAAGCAATTTAAGTTTGTAGTTGGCAAATTTGACAATCCCAACGACTATCGCCACGGACAAGCGATGGTGCAGTTGAAAGGTAAGGATTTAGCGATGTTCGAGCCTCAATCTCCTCGATTACCCGTCGGTTCTACTTTTATAGCCAGCATTGAGCAAAGTAAAGGAACTTTGATTCTTCATGTCAAACCAGAATCTGTTCAGCTCCCAGATAGCGAGTTACCTCCAAAACCCCAAATTATTGATAAAAAAAATAAAAGATTTAACCGTAAATTTCATTTAGATAGTCAATCAAAATTACCAATGGCTCGAGAAATAAATAACAATTCCCCAACCAAAAAACAACGGAATTTTAGTTTAAACATTGAAATTCCTAATTCAACATCAGAGACAGAGCCAAAAGAAGAAAAAACTAAAAACCAACCTGCTATTAAACAATTATTGTCTCAAAATGCCTCGATTATTCTACACCAAAGCATTAAAACTCAACATCAAAAAACGGGAGAAAACCAACTCAAAATTGATAGCAAGGGAGAATGGACTGCCACTATTCAAAATCATAACTGCCAAGTTTATGACCGTCAGAAAAAGATTATATTTAAGTCTAATTTAGCCTCAGATGAAATCGACAAACCCTTATCTAAAGCTAACGCAGAAAGATTTTTCAAGATTTGCGAACAGGAAACTAAAAGGAATAATTCAAGCTCAAAGAAAACTAATCAACTCAAACGTAGAAATAAACAAGAGCAATTATCTATTTGATACCTAATAAATTTTGGTTTCCTGTCTGTAAATAGTATTCAAATTTATTAAACTCACTTATCCTAAAAAAATGAATAAATTAAATAAAGTAAGATTTATTACCGCCAACGATGAACAAGGAAAATTAATTTTAGAATATTTCAACAAAACTTGCCAACAAGCCTTAAAGTTTTGTCAAAAAAATAATCTTCAATCCTATGAAGACTTTGCACAAACTATTAAAATAATTAGCGATAAAAATGCTGAATCAAAAGGAGACCATTTAGCAATTAGAGTAGGAGTCAAAGGAAATGACTTAGTTCTTAGCCTTGCCAATCGTCCCCATCTAGGAGCTACTAAATCAATAAAGATGCTAGAGCATTTAGGCAAGTCAGAAAAATATCAATATACTCGTACCTCCTTTGAAAAATCATTGCCAAAAGAGGACGTAAAGGAAAACAATGAATTTAATTCCCAGGAATTATCAGGTTTTTCAAGTTCTTTCAATGATGAAGTTAATTTTACTAGTCGAGATAACAAGAATGGTCATTTAGATTATCTTGATTTAATAGAAGCTCAAACCTCCTCTGAAACAGAAATACCAGAAGATTTGCTATTTCAAACAGAAGAAATTAAGAGCAATACTAATTATCAAAAAGATGCTATAGAAGAACTTCTAGATGATTCAGTTAATGATGATAAAGTTAATAATAACAACAATTTATCAACCAATAAAGAAAAGCAATCGAAAACAATTCAACAAAATATAGTTCCTAAAAATAACAACAAAACTAAATCAAGGTCATCATATCCTAATCGTGCTAGTAAAACCCTGATGGCTTTAGCAGAAAAAGCCGATAGTTATACGTCGGATACTGACGGAATGACAGTGACGGCAGCTAGCCTAAGAATGGGTGCAGTAGGTATTGCTCTTGCCAACAAATTACTAGAAAACCCAGAAGAAGAAAAGTTAGAGAAAACTATTAACAGAATTTTAGCTGTTCAAGAAAGAACTAATCAACTTATAGATCGCTCAAAATCTCTCGAACAAAAGGTAGATCGAGAAGAATCTAAGATTAATAGCGAACTAGATTTAGAGGACGAACTAGAAGTAGATGATGATTTAGATATAGATATAGAGATTGAACCAGATAATGAGTTATATTTTAGCGATGATTTGGAGCTAGAAAAAGATATCTCTGAACAATTAAACAAAGCAGTAAATACTATCGACAAGCAACTTCAGGAGCTAGATCCTGATGTTTCAACTGAACCAATTGTCATTGATCGCAATGCTGATTTTAATCAGCAATTAGCACAAATAAATACTGCTTTAGATCAATTAGAACAGAAATTAGATTCTTTAGAGAAAAGAATTGAGCATCTAGAACAATCGCTAAATAGCCGAGAAGAACCAATAAAAGATTATGTTGAATTAGATTCAGAAGATAACGTAGAGATAAATCAAGATAATCTCTGGAAGGAAGATGAAATAAACCAAGAAAATGAGGAAATTGAACTAGATGGCCAACTAGTGCATATATTAGTAGAGACGGATATGAAGTGTAAACAAATCAATCCTGATGACCATTCAGGAATTCCTATTGGCGAGAGTTGTAAATTATGTAATAAATACCTTGATAACCAAACAATTGTTGCTATTGAAGAAAACAACGGAGAAGAAATAGTAGAAATTTTTAAAGCAACAATAGAGCAGGAAAATGGGAACAGAAATAATGGTAGATTTAATATTGATCAAGATGAATTGAGCAGAGAAGAAAAACAGTCTATTGTCAACAATTTCAGTCAGGAATTAGAAAAAATTAATAAATTTTTAGATGAACAACAAAAGCAAACTAAACCAAATCATAGTCAACCTAAAAAACAAAAAGAAATAACTTTAACTTAATAAGCTATCCCTTATAATATGCTCAAATCCTTAGAGCCTAGAGCCTAGAGCCTAATCTTGACAAGCTGTACCTCACGCTTTACGAGAAAGGCTATATATGATATCGATCTGTTGATAAATAACTTGAACCTTTAGAAGTCTTGAAGAAATAAAAATCAGGATTAAAAGATTTAGTTCCTAAATCTATATTAGAATTAACCCAAATCGGTATTGAATATTCATAACATGGATTAGGCACATTTATTTTTTGCTTTTCATTCCAGAAAAGATCGGCATCAATAAAATAATTTTCATCCTGACAAATTTTAAGATCGACAGCATAAAGGGGAATTTTAGGAGCTGTTGACCCAGCTAATTCACTTTTGGTCTTACTCGATACCGTATTAATACTAAAATTAGATTCTGTATTTTTTTTTTGCATGATTCTCAGAAAAAACTAATTGCTAATAAAAAAATAAAATTCCTTAAGCTTTTTCTATTATTTATCCTAGTAAAATTCCGAATCTATAATTTTTTACCAACTATTCTATGAGCAAAATTTTAAAAATAGCTCTACTTTATGAAAACAATACTTCTTTCAATATCAACTTTATCTCTAATTTAAAATATATCATAATTTATACATAGCCTCGAAATAAAGTTAATTTAAAGATTAATAATTTCAGTTAATTAATGACGTTACACAACAATAAAACTTAGGTTATATTCTGTATAAGTATTTGTAAGCTAAAATTACTAAATAACAAAAAAAAAGCCAACAAAATTCGATTTATCCCCCGCACAAAAAAAAATAAATATCAAAAATCTGACTAATTCTCTAATGAAATATCTCAAAATTCGCCCTAGTGATTTACCCTATACCGCAGGACTAGCAGTAGGAGTAGTTTATTTGTCAATTAATGAGGCTTTTTTCGTCTTCGTTCTTGCGAGTTTAGCTCTAGTTTTCGGTGCAATGTACTACTGTGCCAAAGTCATGCCCGTTCTAGAAGAAACTATCGGACATCGTATTAGTATCTGGCATGTAGGTGTACTCGTACTAGGATTGACAATGGTATTAGGAATGCTTCAACCAGCTAATGCCCTATTCCTTCAAGACTTGGAAAATAGAGTCACGGATGTTATTGCTGGCACAGGAAGCGCTCTCCCCGCAGATAGTGTCGCCCTGATCTTCGATTTTCTGCGAGTGACTTTTGTTCTGTTCGTAGTTGCTGCTGGTATTTTTGCCTTCGTTCAAGCCCAACAAGGAAACGACCCCAGACCAATTATTGGCACTATCGTGATCGCTTTCGGCACAATTATGGGAGTTGACGTACTAACAGTACTAATCGCTGGTGCTGGGTAAGCAGTTGACCCTAAATTTTAGATTTTGGATTTTAGATTTTAGGTAAACAGGCTCCTTCTGGTGCGGAAGGGGATAATCGCTCAATAATTCAATCGAAATAATCGCGCATGCTGTAATCATCAATCGACAATAGGATAGCTCCTTCCTGATAGTAGGGTTCAATCTACAATCTCCAACGGTGCGCGTTCCCTTGCCCAGAACACGGAGCTGGGTAAACGTCTTACGCCGCCCTAAAGGATACCGCTCCGCATAACGCGGGGTCGCACCGCAATCTTCAATTGGTTGACTCAATCTCCATAATCTAAATTCATCATGCCAAAAGATCCCGATAAAGATTTAATTAGCATCAATCAATTACTGGGGGAACAGCCGACAATCCTCTTTATTCCTGCCAATCAACTAATTCCTTGGTCGATACTGGTCATTATCAGTTACGTCCTCACAATGGGCTTCTTTGACTTCGGACTGGGAGCATTTGGTACGGTATCACTCTGGTTCTGTATTAGTTGGTGGATACTGACAGGGAAACATCCCCACCAATTTATAGATCGCTTTAACTTTCCTCCGGGGAAAGATTGGTACTCGGCTAATTTACCCTATATTTCCCCACTGGTTAAAAACCGCCCTAAATACATTAGAAAACAAATTCCCGATAACAGCCTGACTGCTCATCTCAAACCTCTGACTAAAACTAACCAAAAAGGTCAACAATACAGGTTTATGCCGTTTCAAAATTTTCAAGATTTAGTCTGTCTGATCTCCATTGAGAAAGATGGCTACCAAGTATCTGGGCTACTCCTCAATCGAGGTACTACTTTCCAGATTGTCTTCCCTTTCAAAACACCTGGCTATCACAATAACCTCGAATCCACTGAGGTCAGTAACTATGCTGTTGCCCTTGAAGAAGGATTAAAAGAAGTTTTGCCAGGAGAAAGATTGACCATTCACACTCAAAAATTTGGCAATGAAATTCCTCGCCAACAGGAATTAAACGAGATCGCCGATGCCTGCGATCTACTTCCTGTAGCTATTTTGACTCGTAACGAACAAAAACGAGTCAATGAACTACATACAGAAGGAATCAGACAAGAATGGAACAGTACTATTTTTGGCACCTGGACTTACGATAAAAATGCTGGAGTATCAACTAACGACCTCACCAGTAAATTAATTAAATCAGTTATTTCTAAGTTTCAAAAAGCTTTAAATTCCTTTGCTGGGAACAGTCAAGTCTATCAGAAACAATTTTACCAACAATTGTTAATAAAAGCTTTTAACCAAGGATTTATTAACTGGGAAACTTTACTGAACAACAAATTAGGATTAGCCGCCCAACCTCTATCTAGTAATGAATTATGGCATTGGCTCTGGTATAAATTCCATTCTCCCGAAACAGAACTACCAGCCAAACCCCAACTCTTCTCTCTCAAAGAATTGAATGAAGGTTTTGTCCTCGATGAAGAGGTGATTAACAATAAGCATATTGTAACTGTACTTACTGAAGGGATTGACGAATCAGCTTGTCCCGAACATCGCGGCAGTCAGGACACAATTTGGTTCCCAGGAAGAAAACAAAAATGTGCCGTACTGACTCTAGCAGAAAGACCTAAAACTGCGATGTCCCAACGGGAACAGCTACGCTGGATATTTGACGTTCTCAGTCAAGATTACGTCAGGGATACCGAAGCAGTAGTCGAAATTACGTTAGCTAACGATCTTCTGATTGAAGATAGTCTCGCGAAAATTGCTAAACAGTCGCGTTCGGCGCAAAAACATGCCGCACTTAAAGGACAGGGTAGAGATGTTGGCGCAGAACTTAACGCCGAAGAAAGTTTTGAAGCTCAAAAACAACTGCGAAAAGGAGCCAGAACCTTTCACACTGCTGTTACCTTTTTTGTCTATCGCTCCCATCCCAAGGAATTGGATTTAGCCTGTCTCAAACTAAGTCGCAGTTTTGGCACAGCCAAGGTTAAACGAGAGCGTAACATTGCCTGGTCGCTCTGGTTGGATAGTTTACCGATTAACATCAACCGCTTACTGCAAAATAACTCGGCTCTAGAAGATCGCCGTCATGTCTTTAGCAACCATACCGTCTGGCGGTTCTTTCCCCTCACCATGAGTAGAGATTTAGACCGTCAGGGAGTAGAGCTGATCGGTAGCGGTGGCCAACCAATTTACGTCGATCTCTGCCATCAACAAACCAGTCGGGCTTTAATCTTGGGGACATCCGGTTCGGGTAAAACCGTCCTGGCATGGCAGTTTATGCTCGATCATTTAAGAGCGGGTATTCCTGTCATTGGCATGGATATCTCCTCTGGTCAGGGTAACAGTTTTCAAACTGCTATCGAGCTTTTGGGAGATGAGGGAGCCTATCACGACCTGCGCCATCACTCGAATAATCTAGTCGAACCTCCCGACCTGCGACGCTTTCAGGGTAAAGAGAGAGCAGAGAGAAAAAATCAATGGCTCGACTCGGTACGGGCTGCAATTGTCGAGATCTCAATGGGCAAAATTAACGACCCCAGATTAACACAAAGAGTAGAAGCCATTACTGCAAAAACTCTTAATCTGTTTCTCAACGACCCAGAAATTATCGAACGTTACAACTTAGCATTTGAAAAAGGTTGGAAATCTCAAGCCTGGCAAGAAATGCCCGTACTCCAAGATTGGCTGAGATTTTGTACCAGAGAACAGCTCAACCTACCAAGTTTTGAAGCTTTAGATCAAACTGCTATCAATCAAATTCAGATACAGGTATCGGCACTATTAGAATCCCCCTTGGGCAAAGCCATTGGCAGACCTAGTTCCTTTTCTCCCAGTCCCAAAATTAAGTTTTTTGCTCTGTCTGGACTTAATAGCGAAACTGAACAAAATATCATTGCCCTAACCACCCAAGCTGCCTGTCT
>JASJDR010000239.1 GCA_030065615.1 Xenococcus sp. MO_188.B8
TTGCACCATTGATTATTGATACATCAGCTCTCGCCACATCATCAGGAAAACTGGGATGAAAATTATCATCTAAACTGATTGTTCCCGATTCTGATAATCCCCCAATAAAGATATTTGAACTGCTAGAGTCGATCACTCCACCTGTAAAGTTAACATCTCCTCCTAGCAGTGCGAAGGACGCTCCTGGGGATACGGATAACGAACCATTGTCATCGGGTACGGAGTTGTTAACAATATCGCCCGGGTTATCCCCAAAACCCAATCCAATTGGTATATTAATAGTTAATATCGGGTCTTGTGTATTCTTAGCGCTAAACTCTACACCATCAGGAAATAAGATACTATCTGCGGTACTGCCATAAAACGAACCACCGATATCTAAACTGGCATTTTCCCCGAAGATAATTCCATTAGGATTAATCAGAAATAGATTAGCACTGCCGTTGGCACGGATAAGACCGTCAATATTAGAAATAGAGTTACCAGTAATACGACTTAAAATATTTTCAATGGTCAATCCATTGTTAAAGAAAGCTGTTTGACCGTTAAGGACAGAAAATTCTTGAAAACTGTGGAAGAGATTATTACCTGCGGTAGTGCCTCCAGTTATTTCTATCTCATTTCCATTTGGAGTAGTGATCGAATTATTAGGTAGAGTGTTATCTGGGGTAATTTGCGCTGAAACTTCTACCGTATGACTCAAAAATGGAGCGAGTACTAGAAATAAAAAGAGCCAGAGATTTTTTTTACTTTGAGTACACGGCAATTTGAGCAAATTAGCAACAACCAGCATAAATTGAACCTTAAGCAATGTTTTGTTGACCAAAAAAATTTAATCAATATTAATAATAAATTCAAATCATATTTCTAAAAAATAAACTTTTTCTAAAGAATAAACTTTAAAATTTAAGCAATTATATAAGTAACACATACATCACTTGAACCTGTTGCAATGTTGCTATGAGTCAAAAGAAACTCGCTATAATCAGCCATATCATCTAGTCCCATTAGATTCAGTACTATTTCTACAACCAACCAAATTGTCAATTTAAGTAATAACTTGCGCCACCTTATTTTCATAGTTATTTCCCCAATTCATCTTCATCACCTGTATATATCTAGAAACGAAGGAGGTATGCAATTTTAGGAAATAGTGATTCTATTTGTAGTTTATATATTTCAAGTTGGATATAAACCAAAAGGCGATCGCCCTTATGTAAGTAGGTACGCAAAATTATTTGTGTAATTATGATATAACCAATTGATGATTATTTTAGGGCTGTAAAAATGACTCCAGTTATTTTAGCCAAACAATACGTAGCACAGCGCAATAAAGGATACTGGCTCATAAATAGCCGAGTTTCTCTAGATTCTATCGTCTTGTTGGTGTTCTTAGACGCGAACCCAAAATAGACTTTCAAACTGCTGTAACAGCAGAAAGTTTGCGATCGCGTAATTCAATCAGCGATCGCAAAAACTACAAAACTCTCAAAAGCTATAATTAGCAAGGTATTGAAGAAATAGTAACTATTTGTAACTATCTCATTGACAAATTACACACCATCTTAACTTGTCACCAATGGGCTAGCTTGGACTGGAGCGCTCGCCTAACCACTGCCGAATGGCATTAAGAATACTCGATGAAAGTTAAGTCACCACTATCACTAGCAATCAAACTTGATGCATCGGAGGCATCGAATCCTTCCAAAATAGAATACAGTTCCCCAGAACCAGCGCCGTAGATGCCTAAACCTGATGTAAGTCTACCATCATCACGTTGGACCTCCCTATATTCATATTCCTCACCTCCCCATAGTTGGATTCTATTATCAACGCTTTCGGGATTGTCAAAGTCCGAGATAATGGCGTATCTACCTTCTGCTCCATAATAATTCTGATCGCTATCCCCAACCCAAAATGTATTTGTTCCAGAACCACCAGTCAGAAAATCTCTCTCTGGGTTGTTGAATTCAGTCGCGTCAGGATTATAGCCAATGAGCGTATCATCTCCCTCACCACCTTCTACAAAATCGTCTCCAGAACCACCCAGGAGCTCATCATCTCCAAAACCACCCAGGAGCTCATCATCTCCAGAACCACCCAGGAGAAAATCATCTCCAGAATCACCCAGGAGCTCATCGTCTCCAGAACCACCTTTCAAGATATCATCTCCAGAATCACCAAAGAGCCGATCATCTCCAGAACCTCCAGAGAGCTGATCATCTCCCTCGCCCCCAAAAAGCTGATCATCTCCAGAACCACCTTTCAAGATATCATCTCCAAAAAGACCTTCTAGAATGTCGTCTTTAGAACCACCTTTGAGAGAGTCATTATTTTGAGTTCCTTTAATTTTTTCCATTTTTGTCTCCTTAATTAGGATTGTTTTTTTGTTCTGTAGATTCCTATTTCTGAACAAAAGGAGGGTATGCAGTTTTGAAACAAAAAAAGAAGCATTATATCTGCTTCGAAGTAAATTAAATTGTTCAAACCACTACCAATAAAAGACTTGAGGCTATTTATTTGAATTTTTAGTGACTCTTATTTTTGGGAAAAATCCGTAAAAAAAGCGCTCGCCCTTATATATATACTCTGGGAAAAGGCGATCGCGAAAACTGCTAATTCCCTAAAAATGCGATCGCGCTTCGGTAAAACTCGACTTACAGGCGATCGCTGTATTAACAATTAGCAGACTACGATTTCCAATCTTCCAATCGCAAATCTTGTACTTTTTCAAAATGTTTGAGATTACTGGTAACTACTATCAATTCATAATGTCTAGCGATTGCTGAGATTAATAAATCTGCTAATCCAATTGCAGTTCCAGCTTTGACTAATTCATCTCTAATTTTTGCTGCTTCAATAGCTACGGTCGTATTAAATTCTATATCCCTCGTTTGACTGTATATTTCTTCAAGCTGCTGTTGATAGACTTTTCTCAAGCTTGGTTTTTTTCTCAATCCATATTCAATTTCAAATTTCGTGATGCTACTAATGGCAATGAGTTTAGGAGAGACACTTTTGAGCTTACTTAATACTCCAACATTACCTCTTAAATAGTCAGAAACTGTTGTCGTATCAAGCAAATACATCAAGATCATCTCCTTCGGCAATATCTAATAAGCCTTCACTACGATCTAGTTCAAATCCCTCGACACCTTGCCAATCCATAACCTCTTTACTCCATTTATTTTCTGCATCTTTTTGAGCTAAAAATTCCTCAAGAGCCAGAGCAATTATTTTATTTTTGGAAACTCCAGACGGTCGGCTTTTTACATAGTTATCTAATCTCTTTGCTAATTCGTCAGGTAAATATAGTGAAGTGTTCATAACTGTTCTCCGCTTATTTTATAATATATTAGTATATTATGCTATAGATAATCTTTATCGGCGAGCACCTTTTGTTAAAAGCTTTTAAAATAATATATCAATTTTAGCGATCGCTTTTCGGTAAAACTTGGCAAAAAAACAATCGCGTTTCGGTAAATACTTAACAACAAGGCGATCATGATTGCTGACAAACTCATTTTTAACCTCCAAACTCTGAGTCAAGAGATTGTTTTCGGAACAATCACAAATCTGTAAGTATTCTTGCCTTCCTCAGCAGAAATTTCAGAACAGTCTCTTCTCTAGTAATAATATCGGCTCGACCCTCCATCCCCAATTGAAGAGTACATTGGTTATTGCCTTGACCCAAAGAAAGACTATCAGGCTCAATCGTTAGTTCATAGAAAGCCCCGATTGCCTTTGCTTGATTGGTTGAACCATTGGTTAGAGCGTTATTATCATTCATTTGGGGCGTCATAGCATCAGAAGAAATCGCTTTAACCTGACCTTTGAGAGTCCCGTAATCGGTATAGTTGCAAGCAGATACCCGCATTTGTACATCTTGACCTGTTGCTAACTTACCAATATCCTTGGGTGAGACTTGGGCTCTTACTTCCAAAGGAGCATTACTGGGGACAATTTGGGCAACTTGCTCTCCTACTCGCACC
Organism: Xenococcus sp. MO_188.B8; assembly: GCA_030065615.1. Taxonomy (GTDB): domain Bacteria; phylum Cyanobacteriota; class Cyanobacteriia; order Cyanobacteriales; family Xenococcaceae; genus Xenococcus. Next base: position 3,993 of record JASJDR010000239.1, read on the forward strand.
GTTTGGCTAGAATTACGCAAAGAAAGTTGAGATATAATCCCATCTACTGTAGCAGTGATATTAGTCTGACTAAGTTCGATTTCTAATTGTTGTAGTTCGTGGCTGTCATGCTCTAGCTGTTGGTTAATTTCAATTCGCTGTTGAATTAAAGCTTCCCGTTCTTTATTTAAAGTCGCTAGACTCCCTTGACCACTAGCGATTTCTTGGGCAATCTGGGATTCTGCGATCGCGACTTCAGCTCTGCTAGGATCGAGATAAGCTCGGGCACGTTTTAATCTAGCTTTAGCAGCGGAGACAGTTTCTTGCCGCTGTTCAATAGTTTCTTGGTGCATAGCGACTGTAGCTTGTTGTGCTGCTATTGCTTGCTGTTGCTGCTGAACGTCTAGTTTAGCTTCCTCTAATTGATCTAGGGGCAAGGCTCCTTGATCGGCCACACTCTGATAGCGTTTATGCTTTGACTGAGCTGATAAATAGGAAGCCTGAAGCGATCTTAAGTTAGCTTGAGCTGAATTGATTTCTGCGGTGGCCTTTTGTAAATCTCTTTGCGCCACTCTGACGTTGGCGGCAGCTTCTTCTACCTCAGCAGTAGTAGTAATCTGCCTATCTTGATATTCTCGTTCTCGACGTTCTAGTTCCGTTTCTGCTGAATCCACAGCACGGTTAATCCGTTTAGTTTCTGCTTGGATCTGACTATTGAGAGCGGTAATTTGAGCGTTAGTTTGCACCAATTGCTGTCGTGCTTGTCGCAGGTTATTTTGCAGTTGGCTTTTTTTAGTTTGCAGACGGGAGTCGTCAATAGTAGCCAGAACATCTCCTTTTTTGACTGTTTGATTCTCTTGGACAGTAATATCGAGAATCTGTCCTTCGGTAGCAGCCTGCACAATCCGTAATTTTCCCGCAGGACGCAGGCTCGCTTGTGCTTTGACAGTTTCCTTATATTTAGCTACAGAAGCCAGAGGAATAGATATCCCTACAATAGTAATGCTCAACAGTCCACCAAAGATAATCCAACGACCAATAGGTGGCAAAAATTCGTTTTCTTGAGCTGGGGGCACAAAGCCTGGGTTGGAGTTGCTTAACATTTTTCTAGTTAAAATGGTTTATTAGTTATCAATAATTTAGATTGGCTGTTTTTCCGTTACCATTGGTTGAAAAATGGCCCTGAGAAGAAAAGCTAGAGGATTGGAGGAGCAAACTATGAGTTGAGGGGACAATACTGTCTAAGAAATCTAAGTGGTCACCAGCTACGGAACTCAAATCTTGGGGAGTACCCTGAATTTTGAGTTTTCCTTTTTCCAGCATAATAATCCAATCTGCTCGTTGAATCACTTTCGGGCGGTGACTGATGAGAATTGTGGTTTTGCCTTGTCGTGACTTCAGTAATTGCTCTAGCACTCGCGCTTCACTCACGGGATCGAGCGCACCAGTGGATTCATCTAAAATCAGAATCGGTGGGTCAGTAACTATCGCTCTAGCTATGGCTAATCTTTGCTTTTGTCCTCCTGAGAGATTGGCCCCAAATTCCCCGAGGACTGTTTGATACTTATCTGGCAGTTCACTAATAAATTCGTCAGCCCCAGCTATCTGGCAAGCTTTAACAATCTGCTCAAAAGTAACGTCAGGATAGCTGAAGCGGAAATTTTCCAGAATCGAGCGACTCCAAAAATGTGGTTCTTGTGGAACCAATACTACCTGTTGACGTAGACATTCGAGGGAAAGATCTTGCTGATTATAAACGTCGTAGCGAATATTACCAGATTGAGAGGAATATAACCCAGCAATCAGTTTGGCCAGAGTACTTTTGCCACAACCAGATTCCCCAATCAGGGCAATCACATTCCCTCCAGGAATATTCACCGAGAAATCTTGAAGTAGGTTAACTCTCCCAGCATGATGAAAGTTTAGCTGAGTGCAAGTAATATCAGTATCACCAGGAATTTCTGCCCAGGGCTTTTGGAAATCTTTTTCGTCCTCTGGAGTAGCGTCAATTACTTCAGTTAAACGTTGAATAACTACTTGTGCGGTAATAAACTCGTCAACTAAGCCGATGGCTGCTCCTAAAAAGCCCAGAAAATTACCACTCATGCCGTTGTAAGCCATCAACTGACCGATAGTTAACTTGCCACCGATAACTAGATAACTGCCTAACCACAGTACAGCAATGGAAATAAAAGTAGATAAGACCCCAGTGATTGTACTGCTGTACAATCCCAGCTTCATACTACTCCAACCTAAATTAGCTAAGCGACCATAATTGCCTTGATATTCTTGCCAAGCTTGGGGGGTAGCTTGGGTAGTTTTGAGGACCTGAACCCCACGAAAGGTTTCGACCAAAAAACCTTGATTTTCTGTGCCTAAAACGATCAGATTACGAGTTTTGCGCCGTAAAGCTGGCAGAAACAGCAGATTAACCAGAGTAATAACGATAAAAGCCCCAATGGAAGCTAGGGTCAGTTCCCAACTATAGAAAATCATTAAACCCAAAGAGATCGTTGCAATAAAGAATTGACTGGGTAAACCTAGAACTATTTGGGAAACCAGGGCATTAATCGCATTTACATCAGCAATACGGCTGACTACTTCCCCACTGCGCCGTCCTTCGAAGTAAGATAAGGGTAAATGTAGTAATTTGCGACCATATTCGAGGATCAAGCCTAATTGCAATTTTTGGCCAAAGTGACCAATTAGGTGCGATTGCACTAAACCAACCGCACTTCTAAACAGGTTCATCACAATGACACCAATAGCTACGGTAGTTAGTAGTTGAGTATCACCTCTTACCAAGACATCATCGGTAAGCAGTTGCATCATTAAAGGAGATGCTAGAGAGAGCAGTCCTACCGCGAAGTTGATCACAATAGCTAAGAGTAGAAGATGACGATAGGGCCAAACTCTTTGCATGTAGCGACCAAAACCACCAACCTTGTCATTTTCTTGTTGGTAAAAGCGACTGTCATCTGGTGTCAGCATCAGCATAATACCATTGCCCCAACCGGCGACCAACTCTCTGCGAGTTAGGTAGCGGATGCCTACGCCAGGGTCAGCAATGACATATTTTTGGCCTTTTTTGCCGTATAAAACCACCCAGTGGTAGCCTTTCCAGTGAATGATCGCTGGCAAAGGTACTTCTGAGAGGCGATCTATTATTTCAGATGTCGCTTTGACTTGACGGGCATTAAATCCCAGAGCTTCGGCTCCTCGGTTTAAACCTAGCAGGGTAGTGCCTCGGGCCCCTGTGCCTACTGCTTCCCGCACTCGACTGATGGCAAAAGTGCGTCCGTAATGTTTGGCAATGGTAGCGATACAAGCTGCACCGCAGTCTTCTTCTGAGTGTTGGAGAACAATTGGATATCTCATCTTTAGGGCAAATAGTAGGGGAGAAAATGGCATCGGGGCAAAAGCCCCGATGCGATCTGGTGTTGAGCTGATCGGTCTACTTAAGCGAGATCTTTAACAGAATCGCTTCATACGCGAACACTAGATTGTATAAAAGGCATACCTTCTTCCTGGTTTTAGATCCGCAGACCTAGCTTGTACGCCTGGTGTCGCAAGATCTAAATCCCAGGTTGCAGTAGCTGTCCCGTCTTGACCGAAATAAGTTTGAACTTCTTTTGGGCTAATGGATTTATTAGCTTGAGGACCGTCAAAGTTCAGATCGTAGGACAAAGATAAGTCAGTCGCATTGGTCATCTGAAGAGCCGTTGGATTAGGGCCAGCAGTCCTGAAGGAAAGCTCCTGGCGAACTGGACCGTCGTCCCTGAGTAAAACTGTAAACTGTCCTCCCTCAATCATGGCTCCTTCTTCAGAGGTTAATTCAGTGAATAGTTGTTGATTAGCACTCATTTTGTCGATGTTTGACATGGTTTTTCTCCTTTGATTGGGATTATTTTTTGTTCTATGGATTCCTATTTCTGAACCAAAGGAGGGTATGCAGTTTTGAGACAAAAAAAAGAAGCAGGTTCACTGCTTCAAGGTAAATTTCATTGTTCAAATCACTAGCAATAATCCCTCTTTTGTCACTAAGACAATACCTTCGCCAAATGAGGAGGCAAATTTTGGTGTGAAGTCAAGAGCTTTTGTAGGAAACTAGGTTTATGCCTGAACAAAGTTCCGAAAAAGCCCATGCCAGAAATTCTAACACTCCTGAGCTGCTTGACATTTGACCTCAATAGCACCAGCCTGAAGCATCTTGGTGGCATTATCCAAGCAATGTTAGCTATGAGTGGTCGGGTAACAATGCTGGGAATATCTCGTTGGGCGGGACTCGCGCATTCCCTTGCGCCTGACGGCGGCGCGGGGTCGCTCGTCAAGGAGGAAGTTATCGAACTATTCAAAGATTTTTCTACAGCCCCAAGAACTGGCCGACGCTGATGTGGGTTTTCTTTCGCACACATTGCTTTTGTCCCCAGGGAAAGTATGCTATTGCTGGGGATGAAGTGATTACCACGCTTATCAGGTCACAAGACCTATGGGGTGGATTGGTTCTTTTCCAGTTTGGCGAGTCGCCCCGTAAAAGGATTAGCCTTCTTTGCTCTATCCCTTGTGGGTTTGGAACAAAGACAATCCTATCCCTTACGCATCGAACAGGTAATTCGACCTGTGACCCAAGCGAAAGCTGCTCCCCCTCCCTCTTCATCTGGAACTAAGGGCAAGCGAGGACGCCCCAAAGGCTCCAAGAACAAGGATAAAACTCAGGTGAACCTTTCCCATGAACTGCGGCACATCCGAGGTATGCTGTCGGCTTTGCTGAGTACAATGGGAGGAAGCATTCCACTCGAATATTTGCTCCTGGATGGCAAGTTTGGTCACAACGCTGCCGTGCAAATGACCCGTCAGATGGGGTTACATCTGGTAAGCAAATTGCGTTATGACAGTGCCTTATACTTGCCCTATCAGGGAACGAACTCTCGTCGCAAGTACGGTGACAAACTCAATCCCCGTAAGATGGAGGAGCAATTTCTCTGCCATAGCATTATTGAAGAAGATTGGCGCCTAGACTACTATCAGGTACAAGTTCTCCATAAGGAATTTGCTCAGCCTCTTAATGTGGTTATTTTACTCAAAACTCAGATCATTACTCAACAACAAGGGCATGTCATCTTATTCTCCAGCGACTTAGAACTCACCTACAATCAGCTCATAGACCTCTACTACTCCACCAATTTTGAATTGAGGGATAGGGGCAAGCAGGGGAAGCTTCGGGAGCAGGGGAAGCAGGGGGAGATTCTTCCACAGATTTATTCCTCAAAACAAAGTTGACGCTCTACTACTCCTTGAGGTTCCAAATTGAATTTGATTTTCGTGATGCTAAACAATTCTGGGGCTTGGAGGATTTTATGAATATCTCTCAAACGGCTGTTACCAATGCGGTAAATTTAGCTTTCTTTATGGTTAATCTCTCTCGTCGGCTCTTACGGGACTTTCGACGAGACCACCACCCACAGTTCAGTATCCTGGACTTGAAAGCTTGCTATCGAGCTGTTAAATATGTTGATGAGGTCATTAAATTACTTCCGCAAAAACCAGAGCCTATTTTTATCTCGCGAATCTTGAATCAGGTGGCCAACCTCGGAGCGATTCACTCGGTTTCTGTTACTGATATTTCACCTGAATAAACTCCAAAACTAGCAAAAATTACTCTCTCTTGCTCAAAACCTCTTGACAGGGGGTACTTTCTCTGACCTTCTATCGGCGAAGGTATTGAAAGACTTGAGGCTATTGATTTGAATTTTTAGTGACTCTTATTTTTGGGTAAAATCTTGAGAAAAAGCGATCGCTCTTCCGTAAAAGTTGGCTAAAAAGCGATCGCCCTTATGTATATACTCTGGGGAAAAGGCGATCGCCCTATGAAAGAAAAGTGCGAGCGCAAAACCTGTTAATTTTCGACAACAAGGTGATCGCCCTTCGGTAAAATTCACTCAAAAAGCGATCGCTATTCCGTAGGTGCTTGGTCAAAAAGCACTCGCCATATATAGATAGTCTGACAATAGCGCTCGCGCTTCAGTAAAAGAAGGCGATCGCGAAAGAAGCAGATTCACTATCGTAAAGGTAAATTAAATTGTTCAAACCACGATCAATAAAAGACTTGAGGCTATTTATTTGAATTTTTAGTGACTCTTCTTTTTGGGAAAAATCTGGAGAAAAAGCGATCGCGCTATGAAAGAAAAGTGTGATCGCTATTCCGTAGATACTCGGCTAAAAAAGTAGTTAGTAGTTGGGTATCCCCTCGCACTAATACGTCATCGGTCAGTAGTTGCATCATTAGATGCCATTGCCTCAACCGGCGACTAACTCTCTGCAAGTTAGGTAGCAAATACCTACACCAGGGTCAGCGATCACATATTTTTTACCTTTTTTACCCTATAAAACCACCCAGTGATAGCCTTTCCAGTGAATGATCGCTGGCAGAGGTGCTTCAGAGAGGTGATCTATCAGTTCAGATGTTGCCTTGACTTGACGGGCGTTAAATCCCAGAGCTTCAGCTCCTCGGTTCAAGCCCAGGAGGTTGGAGTTGGTTCCCCCAGGTGTTTTTCTTGAATTTGGCAATCTTAAACTGGCGAACGGCTAAAGCTTCTAATTGCTCCCTGGTCATTTCATAACGCTGACACCAAGCCTGAAGAGAGGTTTCATCCGTTAGCTGATTTTGGGTATAAAAGCGATCGCAGGCACTGACTTGTTCTTCTGGGGTGCAGGTGATAAAACTAATGGCCTCGTCGATGATGATTTCCCGTCTCAGCTGGGGCAGCATTGGGTAACTAGCCAGTCGAGTCATCAGTTCTGAGGCATCTTCCATAATTAATTGTCTTGTAGTCATAGTTTTAAATCTCCAAAACTGGTTGTGGAACGCTTATGAAGTCTTCTGAGGGAAGAACATTGGTGGTGTTTTCGACATAACCAATCAAATCACCTTGGTAATTGATATTAATTCCATTACCAGAAGGAGTAAGAGTGTAGTCACTGGCACTGCCATAGACTTCGATTTTATCTCCTTCAGCCCGGTTAAAGTCGTTTATTGTAGCAAAGCCGTCACCTTTATAGTGGGGTTCAATCGAGTTACCTAAAACAAAAGTATCTGCACCAGAACCACCACTTAGAGTGTCGAACTCATCAGGACCAAAAATGGAGCCGAAGCCATTAAGGGTGTCATTGCCTGCTTCACCGTAGAGTTCGTCATCCCCAAGAAAACCATCAAGATTGTTATCAGCGCTATTGCCAATTATTTTGTCATTTCCACTACCGCCTCTCAAGGTATCATCTCCAGGACCACCTACTGGAATATCGTCTTTAGAAATACCTTTGAGAGAGTCATTCTGTTGAGTACCTTTCAATGTTGTTGATTGCATAATTGTTCTCCTTTGATTTGGATTGTTTTTTTGGTTCTGTGGGTTCATATTTCTCAGGCAAAAAAGGGTATGCAGTTTTGAGACAAAAAAAGAAGCAGTATATCTGCTTCGAGGTAAATTAAATTGTTTAAACCACTACCAATAAAAGACTTGAGGCTATTTATTTGAATTTTTAGTGACTCTTATTTTTGGGTAAAATCTGGAGAAAAAGCGCTCTCATTATGAAAGGCAAGTGTGATCGCCCTTTTATAAATACTCGGCCAAAAAGCGATCGCCCTTCGGTAAATACTTAACAACAGGGCGATCATGATTCCTGAAAAACTAATTTAAACCTTCAATATCTAAATCAAGAGATTGTTTTCGGAACAATCACAAATCTGTAACTATTCTTGCCTTCCTCAGCAGAAATTTAAGAACAGTCTCTTTTCTAGTAATAATATCGGCTCGACCCTCCATCCCCAATTGAAGAGTACGCTGGTTATTGTCTTTACCCAAAGAAAGGCTATTTGGCTCAATAGTTACTTCCGACATTCGGTTCGCTCATTTAGGAAATCATCAAGGAAATAAAGAAAGTAGAATCAAGTGAAGATAAGGGTTTGAGCGATTAAGGTCAGTTAGGAACTAACTGAGGAACTATGTAAATAGATTCGGGAATCTTCATCAGACGTAAAATTTCTCTTTGAAGAGAATTGAGAGAGGTGATTTCTCTTGAGCCATCAGGATAAAGATATCAAGTAAGCTCGGAAAACGCAGCTAATAATTTTTCGGCAGTGGGACGAGAAGTCTGACGTTTGGGTAATCCGGGATAAAGTCCAGCAAGAGATTGCTGTGCCATTGCTAATTGGCGACGGACAATAAATTCCATTAATGTAAAAAGCGTTAAAGCGATCGTGAGCAAAAACATTAGTCCTCGAATCCGCTCCTCATCCTGAAAATAGATTGGTAAAGCGGGAAGATGACCCCGTTTGAAACGATGAAAACCTCTTTCAGGCTGCCATTGTTCACGATAAGAGTTGACGGCTTGCTCCAAAGAAAGGCGTTCTGTGTGAGCGTTGGT
>JASJDR010000240.1 GCA_030065615.1 Xenococcus sp. MO_188.B8
AACAAGGGTTACTCGACCTGCTTTCACCATTGCATCTGCTGCTGCGAGTATGCCGGGAAAGCCTTTTGTTTCAATAGATCCAACTGCAGATTGCGCTGGCATAAATTTTCTCCTTTAGCTATTTAGTGAATTATTTAATGTAAGATTAACTATACCCTTTCGGGGCGGTGTTAAGTACTAGGTTTTAGGGTCGTAAATGTAATACTACAACTCCTAATTTTAGACTTTAGTGATGACTTTTGGAATAGATTAGTTAGCTTAGGAGCGGAATTGCTCCACTTCTTCTGTATAGTCAATGGGTAAAACTGCAACCACATTGTCAGGAGGATTAGGGACAGTATAGTGAGTTACAACTTCGCCCCCAAAAGTTTTTTCTGCAGCAAGTAGCCCTGCTTCCATTGCTGGTCTAACTTCAGAAATTCCGCCACGGATGGCCACGGTAAATTGTCCTCTTTCCGCTTTGTCGAAGTAAACTAATGTGACTCTACCGCCTTTAACCATAGCATCGGCGGCAGCTAATACGGAGGGAAAACCTAAAGTTTGAATGACGCCTACGGCTTCTTGTTGGGGCATAATATTTCTCCTATATTGTGATCTATATTTTGATCGAACTGGGGATAGTGTGGGAAGCAATAACACGATCGCATCCTGATTTTGGTTTTGCCCATTGATAGCGATATTCCAAGGGATCGCCCCAGCATAAACCAAGATATATTTCTGTGCGAGCTGCGTCAACTTCTACCCATTCTGCTTGTCGAATTAATTTATCGACATATTCTGAACTGATCTTCAGGTGATGAGTAATTTTTAAATTATCTCCTCCTGCTTCCTCTATCTTGATGAGTGCTTGTCCTCGATGGTTAGTTCCCTGGGTCGGGGAATCAGACTGGGGTCGCACTGTTGCTTCCCTTGCTTCCCCTGCTTCTTTATTTCCCCGTCTCTGACCTGGTGCATTAGCTAACCAAAACTTCATCCCTGCTGTAACCTCTTGCCAAAAATTGATTACGGAATCTTTAGCTTGGATTAAAACTTGTTTATCCTCTTCTAAAGGAATTAGTTGATTGTAGATTTCCGGGAAACAAATGGTTTGCTCATTAAAATGACAATTACGCCAGATAATACCCGAGACTCGATGCTGCTTTTGATATTGATGTACTTGATTGCGGAAATCCTGATAGGCAAAAACTTTACTCACTTGCTTCATATCTAGCAATTTCGAGACGACAGGATCGTTGATTCTCTCTCGTGATGACAGCACAATTCGTTTGCCTTGCCAACTAGCTTTTAATTCGCGATCAAGTATTTCTATTAATTCCTGAGTTGTATAAGTCATTAATCTAATACGATCATTTTCTGACTGGCACTGATAATTGAGTCTGTAATCTGTTTGTGGTATTGCTGACTCAAGACATGAAGTACTTAAGTAATGATTTTTAAGTTTTCCCGCGTCTCCGTGTCTTAGCGTCCCCGCATCAACCTAAATCATACCCTGATTCAGCAAAGCCCCGTTTCTAATTGTATCTTTTGTCCCGAAAAAAAAGCTATCGTGATTGTAATCGCGATAGCATAATTTATCCAGAAGATTATTCTCCAAAGTGGCAGAATAAAACCAGGCTTAGAGCTTAAAGCTAGCTCAAAACCATTAGCTACTTACTAGAATTCAGATTCTGGAGCCATCCTAGCAGTACCAGTGACGCCAGCAGTACCACCACTGAGAATATCTGCTTCTTTAACAAAACCGCTGTAGGCTTCCATCCCATGTTCGCCAATATCCAAACCTTGGATTTCTTCATGTTCGCCGACGCGAATCCCAATAGTTACTTTGAGAATAGACCAAACAATCCCACTAAAGATTACAGTAAAAGCGCCAATAGCTAGGATACCGATCACTTGAGTAATCAAGTTGCCAGTCCCAAAGATGCCAACAGCAAGAGTCCCCCAAATACCACAAACTAAGTGAACTGAGGTTGCACCAACAGGATCATCAATTTTAATTGAATCAAAGAAAGCAACGGAGAAGACGACAATAATACCAGCGATCGCGCCGATAATGACGGCTGACAAGATACTCACATCAGCACAACCAGCTGTGATCCCTACTAAACCAGCGAGGATACCGTTGATCGTCATGGAAAGATCGGGTTTACCGTCTTTTGCCCAAGTAGTGAAAGTTGAGGTTACACCACCTGCGGCGGCGGCGAGGTTAGTAGTAACTGCAATGTAAGGGACGTTAGCAGTAGCAGCTAATTCAGAACCAGGGTTAAAACCAAACCAGCCAATCCACAGAATTAAACAGCCAAGAGTGGCAAAACCCATATTATGTCCAGGAAGAGCAGTAGTTCTGCCATCTTGATATTTGCCAAGTCTCGGACCAAGAATTGCCGCACCGACTAAGGCAGCCCAACCGCCAACGGAGTGAACTACGGTAGAACCAGCGAAATCAGAAAAGCCCATTTCGCTTAACCAACCGCCATCCCAGACCCAATGTCCTGTAATGGGATAGGAAATAGCAACCAGTAAAAAACTAAAAATTAAGAACACATCATATTTAATTCTTTCGGCTACCGCACCAGAAACGATGGTTGCGGCTGTTGCTGCAAATGCCACTTGGAAGAGGAAAGAAATATATTCAGGAACGGCAGTCGCAACTTTAACGTCTCCGACAACAGTAAAAGATTCTTCGCCAGTGTAGGGAATACTACTGCCACCAAAGAAGAAGCCCTGGGTTCCAATGAAGGAATTTCCTTCTCCATACATCAATCCATAACCGATCGCCCAATATGCAATAGTTGCGATCGCAAAAACAATTAAGTTTTTGGACAAAATGTTAACGGCATTTTTTTGGCGACAAAAGCCAGTCTCTAACATGCCGAATCCAGCATTCATAAAGATTACTAGAACCGAAGCAAACAAGAGAAAAATTGAGTCGAGAACAACTTGAAAATTGGTGTTAATTTGTTCTTGGGTGGCTCCGTCTGGTAGACCATATCCTTGAGCATTGACGGCGACACTCCAAACGATAGTGATCAATGCCGCTAAAGGGATACAAGCGAACCAAGAAGGAGAGAAAGATTTGAAGATTGTCTTCAAAAACCTGGGATATTTAATCCCCCGAGATTTTTCCGTTTTGGGAAATAGTTGTGAACTCATCTATATTCTTTAGCTAATATTAATATGTACGTCGATTTTGTAACCTTAAGGATTACACTAAGAAATCAAATTTTTCCTCAGTTTGTACGTTTACCCCATCTTTTTCTGTAAACCAGCGAACTGAATTTTTCTAGAAAATCTGATATAATCACACTCCAAAAAAACCACCAAAGAACAATTTATGAACTCTTCTTGATGGTTTCTCATTTCAGGTTTAGCTCCTAAGCATCATAGTAAAGAGCAAATTCGTAAGGATGAGGACGTAAGCGCAAAGGGTTAACCTCCGCATCTATCTTGTACTCAATCCAGTTTTGAATAAAGTCTTCGCTAAAGACCCCAGAATCAGTCAAGAAAGCAGAATCTTGTTGCAGAGCATCTAAAGCCCCTTCTAGGGAACCAGGAGTTGAGGGAATTTTGCTTAATTCTTCGGGAGACAATTCATAAATATCTACATCCAGAGGTTCTCCCGGATCGATTTGGTTTTTCACCCCATCAATTCCAGCGAGTAACATCGCCGAGAATGCTAAATAGGGATTGGCGGTAGGATCGGGACAACGGAACTCAAAACGTTTAGCTTTAGGATTGCTACCACTCAAAGGAATCCGAACTGAAGCAGAACGGTTTCCTTGGGAATAAGCCAAGTTTACTGGGGCTTCAAAACCAGGAACTAGGCGTTTATAGGAGTTAGCAGAAGGATTAGAAAATGCCAAAATAGCACCAGCATGTTTTAAGATCCCGCCAATGAAATAGAGAGCTGTTTGACTGAGATCGGCATATTTGTCGCCAAAGAATAAAGGTTGACCATCTTTCCAGACAGACATATGGGTATGCATCCCAGTACCGTTATCGTTAAATAGGGGTTTGGGCATAAAAGTAGCAGTTTTCCCATATTTTTTCGCTACATTTTTCACTATATACTTATAGGTTAAAACGTAATCAGCAGCCGATACTAAATCAGAGAATTTGATGCCTAATTCATTCTGTCCCCCAGAGGCTACTTCATGGTGATGTTTTTCGATGGGGACACCGCATTTACCCATAGTTAAGAGCATTTCACTACGGATATCTTGTAGGGTATCTGTGGGGGCAACGGGGAAATAACCGCGTTTATGTTCAATTTTATATCCTAGGTTGCCACCGTTTTCGGTTTTGCCAGAGTTCCAAATACCTTCGGCAGAATCGATATGATAGAAACCTTCATATTCTTCTTGACCAAAACGAATATCATCAAAAATGAAAAATTCTGGTTCTGGACCACAGAATACCGTATCACCAATGCCAGAGCTTGTCAGATAATCTACGGCTTTTTGGGCTAGAGAACGAGGATCGCGATCATACCATTCACCTGTCCGGGGTTCTTTAATTGAACAGATCATACTCAGAGTTGGTATTTCCATAAAAGGATCGATCCAAGCTGTTTTCGGATCGGGTACCATTGCCATGTCGGAAGCATTGATAGCTTTCCAACCACGAATACTAGAACCGTCAAAAGCTACCCCGTCGGTAAAAGTATCTTCATCAATGAGGCTGCGATGAAATGTACAATGTTGCCAAATACCAAATAAATCTACAAATTTAAGATCAATTAGTTCTATGTTTTGGTCTTGAATCATTTTCAAGACTTCTTGAGAAGTCTCAGGCATAAATATCACTCCTTATATGTTATTTTACGAGCCTCGAATCATCCTATAGAATAGATCCTGAATGTTGTGTTGTCACTGTTACAGAATTACCACGCTCCTATCTGATTTAAATCTGTAAATTTTACAAAAATGTATTGAATTTAACAAAATAGGGGGTAAATCACGATAGATGTAAGGTTATGTTAAGGTAATGTATTTGCTGAGCATTTATCTTGCTGCTCAAAATTCTTATTTAAGATCTAGCTTAGAGCTTATAGCTATTGAGCGCGAAGCGAGTTTAATATTGATTTTAGTGTTAATTTTTGGTAAAAACGAGTGAATAATATTCCCCCTATCGATTTAACTAGACAGCACAAAATCATTAGCCAAGAGGTAGAAGCCCAGGTTACAGAAATTTTACGTTCTGGTAGGTATATTGGTGGTGCAGCAGTTACGGATTTTGAACAGAATTTTGCGGAATATGTTGGTGCTCAATATGGCATAGGTTGTAATTCTGGAACAGATTCACTGTACATGGCATTAAGAGCTTTAGATATCGGAGAAGGTGATGAAGTTATTACCACCTCGTTTACTTTTATCGCGACCAGTGAAGTCATTGTTCGGGTGGGAGCAAAACCTATCTTTGTTGATCTCGAAGCTCATGGTTTTAATTTCGATCTGCAGCAAGTTGCCGCAGCGATTACAGAGCGGACGAAAGCAATTATTGTGGTACATTTGTTCGGACAGCCTGTAAATATGAGTGATTTAATGGCGATGGCAAAAAAGCATAATCTTTATGTGATCGAAGATTGCGCCCAGGCAACGGGAGCTGCGTGGCAGGGGAAAAAAGTCGGAAATATCGGGGATGTGGGTTGTTTTAGCTTTTTCCCTACTAAGAATCTTGGTGGTTGTGGGGATGGCGGTACTGTAACTACCAATAATGACGCGATCGCGAGTAAAGTAAAATTATTAAGGGAACATGGGTTAGTGCGCGAAACTGGGGCCAAAGTTACCTATCGCCATGATCTAACAGGACTTAATAGTCGTCTTGATAGCATTCAAGCTGCTATTTTAGATATTAAGCTGCGCTATCTGGATAGTTGGAACGAACAGCGTAGAGTAGCTGCTGAAAATTATCACAAATTATTAGAAAATATTTCAGATATTACATTACCCCAAGAAGTGTCTGGTGGGTTTTCTGTCTGGAATCAATATACAATTCGGGTTCAAGATCGCGATCAAGATAGAGTAATTATCCGCGATCTTCTGCGTAGTAAATTACAACAACAAGGGGTGATTGCTATGGTTTATTATCCTCTTCCCCTTCATTTACAGCCTGTTTATCAAGATTTAGGTTATAAACTGGGAATGTTACCGATGACAGAAAAGGCTGCCCGTGAAGTTTTATCTTTACCAATGTTTCCTGGTATTACTTTTACCGAACAACAACAGGTAGCTTATGCGTTGAAAGATTGTTTGGTCGATTTGTGATTTTACGATTTTACTATATGGAGTTTGGTCGCCAACAGACTCGCCCCATGGTACGGTAGCTTTTCCCACTCCAATACGATGACCCGTTGAAATCCTGCCATACGAGCCATTAATGCTATCTGAAGACCTGCAATCCCAGAACCGACAACGATGATAGTTTGTAGAATTAAAGTGTTCATGAACAGAAGAAGCTGCTCAGGAACTGGTTGGGGGGTGAGCGAAAAAATGAGTGCGAGACTTCCATCATTATCCTGAGCTACTCGCAGAGTAGCGATGACACATCGATCACAGAAATAAAGCCTTCCAGGCTGGTTGCTTCGCCATTCGGGCCAGGAATGGGACGCCCAACAATGCCTGCCCCCTGACTCACCAAAAGTTGACCGTCGTCTGACAACAGCAAATTAGAGGGCAAATCGAGTTTGTCAGCAAGGAGCGAGACTTGACCTGTTTTTCGGTTTAGGTGTATGAGTCTGCCGGAGAAACGGCGAAAACCACCGTGGCGAAGTTCATGGAAGTGTGCATCAAGGAGAAGTGGTTCGAGAAAACCAGTGCAGCCCTCGATCACAAAAAGATGATGTTTATGAACAAGCGTATCTGTAGGGATAGTCAACCCTAGTACATGAGCATTAACATCTCCGGTAATAGGGTCGAGAGTGAACACTCCGCCTGCTCTATTGAGAAAGCCAATTCCGGTTGTGCTGATCGGGTGCAGTTCCCCTTCTTTTCGGTCGGGATCGACCTCCCCACTCAGTAGTGTCACTAATAACTTATTAGACCACTCATCAAAACAGATAGCGCATGGCACCGCATCTTGGCCATCAGAAAGCTTTGAAAAGGATGTTAGGGGGCGTGGTTTCGCAGTTGGTCGGATTTCGCACACGTCGTCTTGGTTTGGCCTGACAACATAATATGCCCCAGTCAATCCGTAATAGACAAAATCGTTTACCGGGCCAGGCAACTCGAGCAAGGTTTGGACAGAAATCGGGCCTAGCTCAACAAGGCGTGCTACCCCTGCAAGAAGGTCAGAAACAAGCATAACCACTACATCGTTGACTACGTCAAGTGCCGAGATCCCCACAATTTCTTCTCGTTTAACGTCAGGAAGAACGTTGACTGATGGCAAACCATCAACCATCATGTCGCCGGGTTCAAAGTATCGAGCTTTGGGATGCAAGCGAAGAACACGGCCATCTCCCGAACCTGTGCCAGCTTCAGCGACAAGTAAGGTTCCATCAGGCAGCAGATGAAGGCCACGAGGATTTTTCAAGTTTCCCACTACCTTTCGAACAGAACAAGCACATTGTACCAGTTGTTTTTCTTCGACCATTACTTCTACTAATGTTTGCATAATGTAGTCTCTATTCCGATTGATTTATCTGTACCCAGATAATTTTACTGGCCGTTATTCAAAAAAGAGGTATTTTGGGTAACAAACGCAGCTCAAATTAAGCTAATGCCAGCAGATGACACAAAAAAATACTTGATTTTTTGGGAATTACATAGCAATCGTTATGAAATCTGAAAACAAAGTTTGGTGTGAACTCGCAGCGGTTAGTGTAGCAAAGATGTTGAAATAACTAAATTTCTCTTCCAAACTCATACTGATACCAATTTAAAATAGAAATGCAACAATTGATTCTGTAGGGGCAATTCGCGAATCGCCTCTACCCAAGAATTATCTGTCGCGAACATTAATTAAATTGGTATTATTAATATGTAGCCCGATAACTAGCTCATGCATCTGGGTTGTTTTAGAAAAACAAATAGTTTTCCTCTGTAATTTTTTAATTCTTGTTCTTAAAGTCAGATGCTTTCTCTCAATTTCCTGCATTTTATATTTGCTTACTTGTCTTTCATCTTTAGATAGATGACGTTCAGAGGTTTTCAAGTTGTCTGTATACAATAATGTTTATTCCTTATAACGTAACATTTCTACGGATTGAGCTGTAAAAAATATGCCTAAAAAGATATAACTTAATAATAAAACAATATTGTTTATTTCCCAAATGCCATTAATTAAATTATTGTAACTTTCTAGTAAAGATAATTGCCGTAAAAAATCTGCGATCACGCCGTTAATACTATTGGCAAGGATATCTATAATCCACAGAAAAATAATTAGTGCAAAGGTAAGAATTGCCGAAATAATATTACTATCAGTTAAGGAAGAAATAAACATTCCCCAAGATAAGATCGCTGTAGCTAATAAAATTAATCCCAGGTGCGCTGATAATGGTACAGCCAAAGGCATGGCAGGACTAGAAGCACTAAAAATAATTACTTCGTACAAGAGAAACGGCATAATCATAAAAATGAAAAAAGCCACTACTCCTAGTAACTTTCCCAAAGCAATTACCCAGTTATGGATTGGCGATGTGGCTAATAACTCTAGGGTACCAGCTTTTCTTTCCTCTGTATAAAGTCCCATAGAAAGTATGGGTAAAACAAATAAACAAAGCGAACCTAATACCGAAAAAAAGGAAGTAAGAAATGTATAAGATACATCGATAGGCTGGAGAGGAATTCCTAATTGTTCGCTATAGGCTACTTGTTGAATAATTCCATCTTCTCCTAACAGAATATTAACCATAAATATACCTGAAATTAGCCAAAAAATCCCAGCGATAATATAGGCTAAAGGCAACTTAAAATAACTGTGGAACTCTTTTTGAAAAATCGCAATAATATTCTGTAAAACCATTATTAATTTGAATAATTGTTGCTCGTGTAGGCTAAAATATAACCATGCTTACCTTAACTTACGAGTACAAACTAGAGCCAACTGCTAAACAAATTAAGTATATCGAGAACACTCTTGATGTATGCAGGAGTGTTTGGAATTTTTATCTTGCTCAGCGAAAAGACTGGTGTGAGTCTTGTAAGTCACCCATAAATGCTTGTTCAATTGAACGCGAATACATCATCTCAGTTGATTAGCCATTTCCCAATTACCATCGACAAGCCAAGTTATTGACCGGGGAACACCGGTCACCGCAGGCACCGTATGTGTCGCCAACGTTACTTAATTTGGTATTATTTACCTACACAGAAGATAATTTTTGTTGACACTTGCTATGGTGTTTTCTGCTTATTTTCAAGATTTTTGTCTGGCGACTGAAAATTAAGTGTTGCAATATACGGAACATACTGTATGATGTATTAGGTCAAGCCAGAAAACATCATAACCTATGGGGGTATGGCGGAATTGGTAGACGCTGCGGACTTAAAATCCGTTGATCATTGCGATCGTGGGAGTTCAAGTCTCCCTACCCCCATTGACTTTCACAAGGAATTCAAGGAACTATCAACACCTCAAAATGTCCTAGAATATACCTTAGTTTCTTAAAGATTTAGTTCAAAATTAGTTCAGTGTTGACAAGCTAGAGAAGTCACTACAGGCTGCTAACGAGAGGTTACAAAAGGGTAATTGTGGCATCAAGATATATAAGAGAGGTCACAAGTTATCGCTCAGAGGAACTTTGCCTCCCAAGCCAGGAATAGATCAAGATCAAGCATATCAGCAGTATTTATCCTTGGGGATGTATGCTAATGCTGCGGGAATTCAACAAGCTGAGAAGCAAGCCAAAAAGTTAAGTTCTCAACTGGCATTAAAAGAATTTGAATGGAAGGACTGGATTGAATCAGAACAGCCTTTAGAAAGTGTCGGCTATTGGATAGATAAGTTTGATAAGGATTATTTTAATCGGAAAGCGAAAACCGCTCAAACCCTGACTACTTGGAAAAGTGATTATCTGGCAATGCTGAAACGGCTGCCTAAAGACGAGGCATTAAATGGGCGTGTGCTGTTAGATATGGGCCAAGGCTATGGTATCTGGAGGGAATCTATATATATTTTAATTTGTTAATTGTTTAAGTCCCGCTAAGTGCTGGGATAACCCATAGATTACCATGTTTGTCAACACCTAGAGCGTCGATTCAGTATTTATAAATTACTAGTTAGGTGAGAGGGGGGAGTGTGGGAAGAAAAGGAAGAGAGGGAAGAAAGAAAAGGCAAAAAGCTTAACGTATCTTGATTCTCCCCACACCTCCGTTGCCCCCCACACTTCCGTTTCCCTCTCAATTAATGATTTGCTCTTGATACTGAATCGGTGTTCTAGGGAGAAGTTGGGATTTGAGATTGTTGTGAGGAGTGTTCAGGGTGCGCCTTGTGGTATTGGATGTTTAATGTAATCTGCGGACTGATTGCCCTGTTCTCAGAGAGATAATAATTTAAGTGATCCGAAAATAATCATATTATTAACTCTTTTTAATAATTACGCTACTTTTTACACTGATTAAATAATGCGGGAATATGACTAATTAATTCTACATTTCCTCGATCATTAACTACCCAATTATTCGCTTCGATAATAGTTTCAGTTTTAGGGTTTTGTCCTGGGCTTGCAGTAGGCGTGATTGCGTTATGGTCATTACTGGCAAGAGAAAAATCCCGTAAATCTTCCCAAACAGACTGACCTCTCAGAGTTTGACTAGGATTATCGCCTAATCCACCTTTTCCCGAAACTATCATCGTATTATTTGTTGCTGTAGAACAGAGCGCAGAAATCATCCCAGTATGATCGACAATCTCAGATTCTAATGCTACTACTCCAATCTGTTGAGCTGAATCTGGGTTGTTGATTTCCACCAGTCCATCGACTCCAAATTTGGAACTAGCAGTAGCCTCACTATCGGGAGAAAAGAAAATAGCTTTTGTTGTGATAGTGATGTTTCCTCCCGGACCAAAAACCGCATCGGCTTTGAGATCGCTGTTATTATTGGCAATAATATAATCACTATCGATCGCAATATTTCCTCCACCTCCAGTACTATCGAGGACACTAGTACTGATAAGGCTATTATTATCGAGAGAGAGCAACTCTGATACCAGATTGATATCTCCTCCTCCCGTTTGAGTTGAAGTAGCAGTAATTCTACCTTCATCGAGGGTTAAAGTATCAGATGCGATCGCAATATTCCCCGCTTGACCTAATCCTGTACTGCTAGTAGTAATTGTTCCTTGATCGGAAAGCTCTAGTAAGTTACTGGTGATCGAGATTGTGCCTGCATTCCCTTCTGCGGAGGTACTACTACTGAAAATCGCACCGCTATTGAGGGTAAGATTGTCCGTATTTACTTGAATTAAACCTCCAGCACCCTCTCCTGAAGTTTCCGCTGTTACTTGAGCGCCCTTGCTAGCAGTCATGGTCTTGCTGTTCAAAACAATATTGCCCCCACCTCCAGTTTGGGTAGAAGTAGCGGTAATCTTCCCTTCATCGAGGGTTAAATTGTCAGACGCGATCGCGATATTACCCGCTTGACCTAATCCCGCACTATTAACTGAAACTTGAGCTTGATTGTTTAAATTAAATTCATTTGCAGATATATCAATACTGCCGCCGTCACCCGTTGCCGTATCTTCAACTTCG
>JASJDR010000241.1 GCA_030065615.1 Xenococcus sp. MO_188.B8
ACTTCATGGTGTCCCAACATCTTCCTTTGTCTGGCGCAATATCATACCTGAATTAGCAGATAATAATCGTGTCATTGTTCCTGACCTAATTAATTTTGGGCTTTCAGATAAAACAGAAGAACCACTAGACTTTGTTGAACATGGTCAACTTTTAAATGAGTTTATTGAAAGCTTAGATCTAAATAATATAACTTTTGTCGGACATGATTGGGGCGGTCCTATTAGTCTAACCTATGCCGTTAACAACCAAAATAATGTAGAAGCACTAGCTTTCTTCGAGAGTCCAGTAGTTCCTTTACCAAATGTTGCAACTCTTCAATCCCTACCCGGTGGTTTTTTTGAAACATTTATCGATCCAGCTAACAGCGAAACCAATATTGTTGATAACAATCTATTTATTGAAGGTTATTTGTTTAATCCCGAGTTTGGTGCAATTGCCGAGACTCCTACTGATTTAGAACAAGTTATTTACGGGGAACCATTCTTAAATGCTGAGGATAGAGAACAACTGCTAACTTTCCCATTAGAATTACCTATCTTGGATACAACAGGTCATCCTTTTTTCGATCCTGATGGTGTTGGGGGATTGCCTCCTAATCCAGTACCCAATATTGAAACATTTGTTGGTTTCGCTAACTATTTGGCAGCGACAGACGTGCCCAAACTTCTGATTTATGGAACTCCGGGTTTTACTCCTCCAGAATTGGTACTATCTTTGGCTGAGTCGTTTCCTGGCTTTCAACTAGAGCAAGTAGGAGATGCAGAAAATCCTGCTTTTCATTTTTTGCAAGAAGATGTGCCTGAACAACTTAGTGGAGTTTTAGGAGAATGGATCGATACGGAGGTGAATCTTCCTACTGAGGGTCCTACAGTGGAAACCAGATTACAAATAACTGTTGAAAATTTAGCCCCTGATAATGGCGTGGTTATTGCTCCGTCTTGGTTTGCTTTTCATGATGGCAGTTTTGACTTGTTTGATTTGGGAGGAACAGCCTCTCCTGCATTGGAGTTATTAGCAGAAGATGGGATAAGTGCTTTAGAAGCTCAAATTCCTGGTGTTTTGGAAGATGCTGTAGCATTAGGTCTTAATTTGGACATAATACAACCTGGTCTTCAGGCAATATTTGATGCAGGAGTTGACTTAAGCCAAATTCAGCCTCCTAATAACACTTTAGCTGGTCTGTTTTTGGAAAGTCCAGCGGGAATTAATGGTGGGATTCAAGCAATAGGCATTGGGGATAATAGAGTTGCACCATTCTTCTTCACACAAAACCCAGGTGAAACTGTCTCTACCACAGTTACTTTAGACGATAATGTGGCGAATAATCGCTTTTTTAGCTATGCAGCCATGCTTTTCCCCACTAATGATGGTTTTATTGCTAATGACGAAGCGATAGAAATCTTTGATGAAGCAGGAAACTTTATTGGTGCAGACTTTGTAGTTTTTGGCAGTGAAGCACTTGATGCTGGTACGGAAGTAAATGACGAAGATCCTTCCAATCTACTCTACACATTCGAGGCTGCTGGGAATAGTGTTGATGAAAATGGTACTATCCAACCATTTCCTGGTTTTATTGCTCCTGGAGAAGGAGGTGCTTTGGATTTTGAAATCAATGGCGAAAGAGTATTTGCCAATGCTGATTTTACTGCGCCAGACTATCAAATTGCTCGTATTACAGTATCCCTGTTAAATTCTCCTGTAAAAATTAATTCAACCTTAGATGGTTCCCAAGAAGTAGCTCCAGGAGATCCTATCGCGAGGGGAACTTCTGTTTTAACTCTGAACGAAACAGATGATGGTTTGATCTATAGTTTGACTGTAACTGGTCTGGATTTTGGTGCCAACGGTTTAATCGCAGGAGGTGCGCAAACTCAAGATACTAGTGATGATGTAACTCGTCTTCATATTCACAATGCAGCTAGAGGGGTAAATGGCGATGTCGTATTTTCTTTATTCGATACTGTTGCACCAGAACTGGGAAATGAACTAAATATTCAGGGAAATCAAGATGATGACTTGGTGATTACTTTGAATAATAACGGTTCGGTTACTCTATCAGGTGTTTGGGACGAGACAGATCCAGCAAATACCGCTTTAAGTGAATTTGTTACTGATATTCGCAATACTGATGTGGGAGCAGATTTAGATCTCTACTGGAATGTCCATACTGAAGAATATCCTAGTGGTGCAATTCGCGGTCAGCTTGTGATTGCAGAAGATGATATACTCGATACTCCTTTTATTCGCTTCCAAAATTCTGCTTTACCGGGCACTTATATCTATGCGACTGGAGCTGAAGCAGATAATATTCGAGTTAATTTTACTGGCTTTATAGAAGAAGGTGTTGCTTTTAAGGCGGCGATAACGCCAGATGAGAGTTTAATTCCCTTGTACCGTTTCCAAAGCAATCAACTCCCAGGAAGTTATATATATGTAGGAGACGAAGAACGCAATAACATTAACGCTGACCCTAATTTGGCTAATGCTTTCAATGAAGAAGGGGTAGCTTTTTATGTTTATGGCGCTGGGGCTGGTATCGAAACACCTTTTTCTCGGTTCCAAAATTCTGCTGTTCCAGGAACTTATCTCTATGCGACAGGTGATGAAGCAAATAGTATTCGTTCTGATTTTCCTAATTTTATGGATGAAGGATTTGCTTTTGAAGCAGAAATTTAGAGATTTTAATCCTCAACATTATCAGGCAGCTTTTCTAATTCCTCTGCAATTAAATTCTGCAAATTTTCATCGCAATGACCTAATAATTTATGGCTCTTCTAGACTAGCTGTGATAATTTATTAAGAGTGGGATTATTAGTAGCTATTTTTTTGTCTTTTAGTTGCATTATCTTCTTCTCCGTAATTTTGGGATGGAAAATTGAATCTCTTTCTTACTGCTTTGAGAGATGCTTTATCTCATTGATATTTTTCCAGATATTTAATTCCAAAATAGGATTAATTTTGTCATGCGATCGCACCAAACTATCGCCAAATGGATGAAGAAGGGCGATCTCATCCTCTACTTCTTTTGAACTAAAAGCGATCGCGCCCTAAATATTCCCAAACTGTTGCCCCCATCTCTGTCAATTCTCCTTATTAATGGTGATCGCCAAACTACTTCAAATAGACGACAGTAACACCAGAACCACCTTCTTTTTGGGATGCGAGTTCGTATTTTGCTACTTGGGGATGACGTTGCAGAAATTCGTGGACTCCTTGACGTAAACGTCCTGTGCCTTTACCGTGAATAATCCAGAGCATTCCTGATTCTGTAGCTTTTGCGATCGCAGATTCGATATCAACTTCAGAATTTGCCACTCTACTTCCCCTAATATCTAGGGTATTTTGGGAGGTACGAACTGCTACGGTCGCTTGTTTAGCAGCAGTCGCAGCGAGAGATTTTTTAGCTGGTGTAGTTTTTGCTTTGGTTGGAGTTTCGACTTTTTTCCCATCTAGAGATTCAATTTCAGTGACAGAAACGGTCATTTTCATTAAACCAAAGCGGACAGTCAATTGTGAGTCTTCATCGATGGTTAAAACTTCTCCTGTTTGTCCGAGACGAGGTATTCTCACTTTCTCTCCTACTTGGGGATGATAGCTATTTTTAGGCTTTTGAGGCGTAACAATAGCTTGTTCACTGGCAATTTTATTAAGTGCTTCGGTAGCTTTTTGAGCTTTTTGGGCGGTTTGATTTCCTTGTTGTAAGCGATGAATTACCTGAGCAATTTCTGCTTTAGCCTCAGCAATTGCTTTTTGTACCGCTTTTTCTTGAGATAGCTTTAATTCTTGTTCCCTAGCTTGCAGAGACTCCGCTCTTTGAGATACTTCTTCGTAGAAACGTTCGGTTTGACTTAATAATTTACCTGCTTCCTCGGCTTTGGTTTCCTGTTCGCGCCGTTGATTTTCCAAAGCAGCAATCACTTGGTTGACATCATCGGTTTTGCCAATACCCACTAAGTTTTGAGCATCGCTAATAATATCGGAATCTAAGCCTAAACGTTGCGCAATAGTTAAGGCATTAGAACGCCCAGGAATACCCCATAATAAGCGATAAGTTGGTTTTAACGTACTGTCGTCGAATTCTACCGAAGCATTTTCAAATCTATCATCCTGATACTTGAGGGCTTTGAGTTCTCCATAATGGGTTGTCGCAACAGTAAGTAAGCTATGTTCTGCTAAATATTTTAATAACGCGATCGCCAAAGCACTCCCCTCAGCCGGATCTGTTCCCGCACCTACTTCATCAAGAAGGACTAAAGAACTAGGAAGATCGGGAGAATGGGATTCTTCTTGGGGTTTAAGGGCTTCAATAATGCGACTAATACGGCGTATATGACCAGAAAAGGTAGATAAACTTTGTTGTAAGGATTGTTCGTCCCCGATATCAGCTAAGACATTACTAAACCAAGGTATTTCTACAGGTATTTTGGCGGGGACAAAAATACCTGCTTTTGCCATTAAAGCTGCTAAACCGATAGTTTTAAGGGTAACTGTTTTTCCTCCTGTATTTGGTCCTGTGATCGCTACCACACGAGTTTGCGGTTCAATTTTGACATCAATAGGAACAACAAGATTGCCTTCTTCATGTTTTTGCTGCCAGACTAATAGAGGATGATGCAATCTGCGGAGAGTTACAGTTTCTGATGGCTCAATAAAGCGAGGAGGATTCGCTTCTAACCAAAGACTATAACGCGCTCTGGCTGTCGCTAAATCTAATACAGTCGCGATCGCGAGTAATGCTTCTAAATCTTGTTGAACTTCGGTAATTTTCTCTGTTAACTCTCTTAAGACAATTTCTTCTTCTCTTTTTTGTTGTCTTTCTGCTTGTCTGAGGGAATTTCCGGCATTGACGACCGAACTAGGCTCGATATATAGAGTTGAACCTGTACTGGAAACATCATGAACAATTCCTGGAATAGTTTCTTTTTGACCTGGTTTCACAGGAATCACAAAGCGATCGCTTCTTTGGGTGATTACAGCTTCTTGCACCGAACCTAAGTTACTTTGAATAATCCGTTGTAGACTTTGGCGAATCTGCCGTCGCAAGCTTTTGACTTTGGCACGAATGCCTGCGATTCTGGGGTTTGCCCGATCTGTGATTTCTCCGCGATCATCAATACAATGATGGATCTGTTGTTCAATTTCGGGATAGGTTCGCACAGGAGCAATTAATTCATTGAGTACTGGCAATTGTTCTACTTTACTATCGATAGTTCGACGTAAATGGCGTACTCCTGCTAGAGTAGTAGCGATATCTAAGAGTTCTTGCGCTGAAAGAATCCCCCCCATTTTCGTTCTTTCTAGAGCGACCCCAATATCTTTCACACCTCGGAAAGTCCATCCCGAATCTAACTCTTGTTCTAGGTTATAGATTTCTGTAGTTTGGGCTAATAATTGTAAGCTTACTTCTTTAGTTTGGGGTAATTGTAAGTTACGTGCTGCTACTGCACCGATTTTTGTTTCGGCAAAGGTAGCGAGATGTTCACACAAGCGATTCCACTCTAGTAGATTTAAGGTTTCTGTTATAATCAAGGTTTTGCAGTTGGTTATTTTGAGCTATCTTTTTTTATAAAATTTACCTCTATATAATAATTATTAAAGATTTTCGTAGTTATTGGTAGTTTGTTGCAGATATTAGAGATTGGAAACTGGAATTTGTTTTACCTAACTAAGTTGACTAAGCTTAGGTGATTTCCTGAAATATTTGTACCAGGTGTTGATTAGATTTATCAGTCTCTGTAGGGGCGCATCGCGATGAGCCTCTACGCCAATGGTATGTTTTTTCCCAGAAATCACCTGAAGACGTATTCAAACTGCAAACTCAGATTTTGTCAAAGGCAATAGGTAACTCAGGTGTGTCTAACTCTAACAGCTTCAGTAATTCTGGAATATGGGAAACGATACAATTGGATAAACAGGAAAAATTTGATCTGATTGCAGATATTGAAGGTCTTAAGAAAGACTGAAAAACCGAAATTTAAATTACTGCAGATATTGCTATCTGGTAGTTCCCCTCTGTATTTATGAACAGGGTATTGCCAGATAGAGCGCCATTTTCCAAACAATTCCTCTTTTCAGGCAACTATTAAAAATATTTACAATTAATGTTTATATGGCTAATATTAATCAAAATCAGGTATAGTATTATCGTTTAATACTAATGAAATTACCATCCATGTCCAGCTCTAGAAGAATCCAATTAAACGTAAGCGTAGAACCTGAATTGAAAACACAGTTTAAAGCTTTGTGTGAACGCGAGAATGTCAGTCTCACTTCAGCGATTCAAGGTTTTATGAGGAGAAGTATAGATAGAGGGACCTTGGCTCCGAGCGATAGTTCTCCTACTCAGCTAGCTACTCATTTTTCTGATAGGGAGATAGAGACTTTAAAAAATCTGGCTGCAAACTATAATGCAATATTAGATAACTTTAATTCACTTCAGGAGCATGTCTCGCGGCTTGAGGAAGAGTTACATAGAGCTTGGGGGATTTAAATCTCAATCTTTGGTGACAAAGAGCATTACGGGCACTCATTTGTTTTTAGATACTTAACCGAATTGAACAATAGTGTTTGTTTATTGATAATCGATAATAGTGCCTATATGAGTAAATAGTTTCAATAGCACTTAATTTCAAAAAAGTGCTTCGAATAATCCAAGACACAAATTGGCGCTCCCGCGGATTTTTCTTAGAATGGCGATAAATCCTGAGATTCTTGCTTCACCGACAAGGAGCTAGAAACAGCAGAGCTGAATCTCCGCCAGAGGTATCTCCACAAGCTACCACGGTCAGCCCGACCGATCTCTTGGTGCGCCTTCTCTGGGTCGGGAAACGCGACCGGGAGACCTGACGGTAGTCGTTTTGCGGACGCACCGCTAAAATATTTTTTGCTACATTGACCATTTTTTGAATTCAAAATTCAAAATTCAAAATTCAAAATTTTTGACTCTAACCTCATTGAAGAATTGTTTAATTAAGAATACAAGCCTCGTTCTTCAGAACGAAAAAATAAAAAATACATTCCTTATCTCAAGCCTCTTGCGTGACTCAAGAGGTCATAATTTTGAATTGATAATTGATAATTTTGAATTGGAGCGAAGCGACTTGACATCTCTTTTAAGATTCATTCATTAAAGCTTTACCAGGAAACTAACTAAATTAAGTCCCAGAATTAATATTTTAGGCGTTGCTGAATCAGGGTATGATTGGCAATTTTTTTACTTGTTTATACAGATTGAAAAAGCTAATAGCTAATCACTACGAACCGTATTATTATTTATTTCATACCTCAAATCAGCAACGCCATATTTTAGAATTCTTGTCAAAGTTTTGTAAAAATGTAGTTCGCAATACAAAGAGCAATTTTGATTCTCAACTATACTCAACTGCATCCCATAGCAATTTGATGATTAGGAGATTGACAACTATGTCCGATGTTTATACTCCCCCTCCATTTATGATTAAAGTTGGTGCTGTATTGACTGTAGCATGTTTAATTGAGATAGCTCGTATCATTTTAACTGTTGCTTGGGGGGCTTTAAGTACTGGTATTTGATTTAATTTTTATTAATGAATCGATAATTTATTGGAGATGATCGCTGGTCGGATGTGGTCAGGAAAATCTGGTATAGCAACGATTATAAGTCAAAGAGAACCTCCGTCATTTATGCGGAGGAGTAGTCAATCATTTGCCAATAGGAGAAATTTCCAGTAGGTCTCGCACTCCAGTGATTCCTTGACCAATAAAGAGTAATAATGCGAAGCAATTTAAAATAATGTGGGCATTGCGCCAGCGATTACTCCGATCTTTGTAGATATCTTCGACAATCGTTAAAGAAAAAATCATTAAAATAGAAACTCCCATTCCATAATAGTAATGAGACCAATACCACTCATCACTGAAGCGCGAAACACCCTCTTGGGAACCGAGAATAATTAAACCCATTCCCGATAAAGTTGCAAAGATGCCACGCCAGAGTTTAGGTTTGGCGCGAAATAGCATGATAAAAGAAGCGATTGTAGCGATAAATATTAAAGTGATTAGAGTAGCTTGTACTGAATCCAAACTATCTCTTTTAAGGTTGATAATAAAGTTATTATAGACAATGGAATAAGCTAGTCCCATCAGGTTAACTCCGACGACACTAGCAGTCAACCAACGTCCTAATTTAACATGTTCTCTTCCGACAACAGGAGGGATCTTACTTTTTTTGCTATCTTTTATTTGCAATCTTCTTTGACGAGTTTGCCAAGCAAAGTTACTAACAATTCCGATAATCGGAAACACCAGAATAACTGCGATCGCGGGATGAATCAAACTAACAAGATCTTTTGTTCCTAAATTGGTAAAAGCTAAAGTATATTGAGCAGCTATATCTAAAGAGACATTTAAACTATTCATAACTAACAGCATAGTTTATTGTTTAAAATTCAAGGATTTGCATTTAATTAAAGCATTCCCTGTAAGGCGACAAATACGCCACTCTGGTAAAACCGAAGCCCCAATTTTTTCATAAAAAGCGATCGCGTTTTCATTCCAATCCAAAACACTCCACTCCAAACGCCCCGCATCTCTAGCTATTGCTAAATCGGCTAAATACCTTAAGATACCTTTCGCTATACCCCGACGACGATATTCAGGTAAAACAAATAAATCTTCGAGATAAATTCCTGGTTTTGTGAGAAAAGTTGAGTAATTTTGAAAGAATAAGCCAAAACCGACAATTTTACCGTCTACTTCAGCAATGATCGCCTCTGCACAAGGAGAATCTCCAAATAAATGTTCTGCTAACTCTTGTGAGTTACCTGTTACCAAATGGGATAACTTTTCATACTCGGCTAATGCCTTAATCAGGGAAAAAATAGACTCAACATCAGTAGAAATTGCACTACGAATCCTAAAATCTCTAGTCATTTTCAGTTATCAGTTATCAGTTATCAGTCCTGACTATTTCAAATTTAATTAAGTCTAGCTACCTATCTTGCTGCGATAAAAACTTGATTTTCTCTAACTTGAGGTCTTCCTATCGCCACAGACTTGGCTAGAGAACGTAACATTTTCTTAGTCGTTTCCCAGTCCACACAAGCATCAGTAATACTTTGACCGTAAACTAAAAAATTGGGATCACTTCCTAATGACTGATTGCCTGCAATCAGATGACTCTCAATCATCACTCCCATAATATGTTTATCCCCAGACTCAATTTGTTGAGCAATATTGTCCAAGACTATTGGTTGACGGGTATAGTCTTTGCTACTGTTACCGTGACTACAATCTATAGTTAAACGATGATTTAAAGCCTTGTGTTTCAGAGCATCAGCTGCGTTTTCCACATTTTCTCGATGATAGTTCGGCGAATCTGAACCACCGCGAAGCACTAAATGACCATCGGGATTACCTGTAGTTTCCACAATACTGGCTAATCCATCATTACTAATGCCTAAGAAATGGTGAGATATTCTAGCAGCCAACATGGCATTAATGGCTGCTTTGAGACTACCATCAGTTCCATTTTTATAACCTACGGGCATAGATAAGCCAGAAGCCATTTGACGATGAATTTGACTTTCTGTAGTTCTAGCACCAATCGCTGTCCAACAGATCAGGTCAGCAATATATTGAGGAGTGATCGGATCCAATAATTCCGTCGCTGCGGGGAGGTTAATATGTGCTAAGTCGAGCAGCAACTTGCGGGCTAATTTCAATCCTGTATTGATATCGTAGCTATTATCAAGGTGAGGATCGTTGATCAAACCTTTCCAACCTACTGTAGTACGGGGTTTTTCAAAATAAACCCGCATCAAAATTTCTAGTTCACCTTGCAATTCTTCCCGTAAGCGAGTTAGTCTTTCAGCATATTCGGTCGCTGCTGGGACATCATGAATCGAGCAAGGTCCAACGACTACTAATACTCTTTGATCTTTGCCTGATAGGATATTGCGAATGCGATCGCGAGTTTGAGCTACTAAAGTAGCTGCTGTTTCTGTGAGGGGAAATTCAGATTTAATAAAGGCAGGACTTAATAATGGTCTATTTTCAATAACATGGAGATCACTAGTATTTTTCATTTGGTGAGGTTAATTTTTCGGCTTGAGAAACAGCAATAGGCTACTATACAAATCTAGCATCTTCTTGATGACTAATTCTAATTCAGTTTGAGAAGTCGAGTTTTGCAATTAGCTACTGGAGGTAAATACTAATTATACAGGCATCGAACTGTATAATTAGTGCTCGGATGCCTGTATGCCGACGCTTATCTTGTCGATAAAGCGCGGGACTTATCCACCCCAGACCCCTTAGCGGGACTTAAACAAAAATTAAGCCCAAATGAGCCCCAAACTTGCTTTATAAGCTATGAATACGTCACGATTATGATTAAGCCATTCGACAAAACGATAAGATACGGCTGTACGAAATGCCTCTAATGCTTCAGTAAATGTGTTTAAAGGTTTATTCGCCCAACGCCGTCTTAAACCCCCAGTTAACTTATGCCATAAAATAAAAGTATCAGCACAATAGACTAGGATAAAATGCCTTTTTATACTTTTTTCTTCCCGAACTTGGTATTCTTTTAATCCTAACCATCCCTTAGCTTCCCGATAGAAAACTTCTACCCAATTTCTTTGGGAGTAAGTATCAACTATCCATTGCTCTGTGACTAATTCTGGCTCAACATTTGTTATCAAGTAGTCAACATCATCTGCATCTTCAAAGCATGGTGCATTCATGACGATAGCTATTTTTCTTTGACCTTCTAGTTGTGATATTTCTACTTCTATGATTGCTACCCAGACAGTTCTCGGTTTTTCTATTTTTAGCGATTCCTCCTATATATTTTAATTTCTTATTTTCTAATTCCTTCAAAAAAGAGGTATTATTCCCATATGATGAATCAATTAAGACTATTCCTGGTCGGTAATCCTTGTCGAGACTACGATTAATTAAATCTAATGCTATTGATGGTTTTTTCTTGAATTTTGGATCTTTCTTTCCTAGAGGTAAGGATTTAGCATGCTGATATAATTCTATATCTAAAGGTAGGCTTTTTTTTCCATCATAGAGATGGGTTGTTACTACTACATTTCCATTATCTGTTTTAGCAACTTCACCAATATATTGACGACCTACTCCCGCAGTAAAGTTGCCACTTTTTCTATGTCCACTATCATCAACAATCAGGCTAAATCCCCTACTTATTTTAGTTTGGCTACATTGATTCATTACCGACAAACGGCGCTCATTAATTTTGTCTGATGACCAAGGGGCATCTGTCAGAAAATGGTGTAATTTATGGTATGTCACTTCTACGGTGTCTCTTGCCATCTGAAATACATTTTTTCTCTCACTTTCCCCCAATAATCCCCCTAAATAATTCCTGAACTCCTTTTTTTGTGCTTTTGTTTTCAATAAATCATCAAAGCGTTGACACCATTTATCAAAACAGGGAGGCATGGCTTCAAGAGTAGTTTCTTTCATCGGTTATTGCTTCGACGTCAAACATCACTATGGCAAGTACTTTACCTCCTTTTTGCCTTGTTAATTGTTTAAGTCCCGCTAATAGATAGTTAGATTTAATGACAATAAATAGGGATGCAATCAAATTTAGATTGATCAATTATGAATTACGACGTTATGCTTCAAGGATTCCACTGGACATCTCCTGATGTAAGTG
>JASJDR010000047.1 GCA_030065615.1 Xenococcus sp. MO_188.B8
CGGTAGGACATACCGTTAGAGAAAAAGCTTGTGGAGTCGGTCTAGCGGGGGCACAGGCAACTGTGTCTAGCCAAGAGGCGCTGAAACAAGAATCCCCCGTTACAGCGTCAGCTTAACGGTGGGAGTGTCAAGCTCCCTTTCAGATCTTTCACCGAAGGTCGGAAGCTCATCATTAGCCAAAAAATTAGATTTTGAACTGTACGATTCTTCTTGCTCAATAAAATTAATTCCATGCTTACTAGCTAATTGCTCAATCCTATTCTTGATAGCTGCATGGGGAATGGAAACAAATTCTTGGTTCTCTTTTTTCCTCATCTTTGAACCATTTTTAATTCCTTGATTCCAACCAAAAACAATAGTCCCAACATTATTTGCTAAACACCAGTTAACCATAAATCTAGCTACCTTATTTCTGATATCCCGAAATAGTCTATTACGCTTTTCAGATAATGCGGCTAATTCATCATCCCAGTAAGCTTGAGGCTTGCCTTTCTTTAGTTTCGCAACTTTCTTGTTATACCACTGATTCATTGCTTTGATCTTCTTCCCGTCAATAATAAATGATTTACCAGTAGTAGAAACACAAGTTAAAAGATTACCTAATCCTGGGTCTATTCCGAGCAGATTAGATTGATTTAAATTAGACTTGATTTCTTTATGCTTATAAACAAATTCAGCATAGAAACATCTATTGCGGGGCAATATTCTGATTTCTTTGATGTCTTTGAATTCAAGATTAGATGGCATTGGCAAAGTAAAACTATCAATAGTAAACCAGGCTTTCACTTGATTGCCAAGAGTAAATTTTATTTGACCATCTACTAGTTTTACCCATCGAGCGGGATAACTAATAACAGTTAGCCCACCTTTCCTCCTGTATTTGGGCAACTTAGGTTGATCTTTTAATTTTCCTTCGCGATACAACTTTGCTAACTTACGATAAGACTTAAAGGATTCTCCTACTTGATGACAAGCTTGTTGAGCTACAGCAGAACGTAAAGCTAAAAATGTGCAAATTGGATTTCATTATTTCGTCAAGTTCATAATTGGAAACGTATTTATGGGCTTTAAAAAACATTTGGCGGCAATAATAAATTGCGCAATTAGTTAATTTATTCGCCTCAGAACAAATAAATTCTAATACTGCCTGAGTATCTGTACTTACATTAATTAAATGTTGTTGACAGCCATACATTATGTTATCTTTTTGTATATTTAATATGTTAATTATACATTACATTTAAACAATAAATTGAAAAGTTATATGAAGAAAACACCAGACCCGAAGGGCGAGCGTGGAATAAGCTGGGGAGACCCCAGCATTTCCGCTCGTGAGTATCGACGTAACCCTCACTCGGTAACACTTATCAATTATCACTTTGTCTTTTGTCCTAAGCGCAGGAAGAAAGTGTTAACTGGCAAGATCGCCCATCGCTTGCAAGAAGTTATTTTTGAGTTATGTACAGAGAATAACTGGCGGTTGATAGCATTGGAAATCATGCCAGACCATGTTCATTTATTTCTTAATGCTGACCCTTCTTTTGCTCCATCAGTCATTATTAAAAGAATCAAAGGTCGGGCATCACATCATTTGAGAAAAGAATTTCCTGAATTGCTTAAACTTCCTACTTTATGGACTCCTAGTTATTTTGTGGCTACTACTGGAAATGCTAGTACAGAAACAATTAAGCGTTATATTGAGAGTCAAAAAGGGAAATAGCGGTGCGACCCTGCTGCTGTTTCAGCAGCTAAGGAACGGGCACCAAGACAGATACAAGAGAATAAATTCTCCGTGTCGGCATTCAACCAGGGGTTAAAACCGCCTGGCTAACTACCTCCCATTCTACTCAGGTTTCAATTATCTTCTTAACTAGGTCTAGGGGACATTTTCAGTAACATTAGTTGTGAAAAGATCCCCCTAAATCCCCCTTAAAAAGGGGGACATTTAGAACATGAGAAACTTAATCATGCCAACTAAAGATTATCAAACTGATTTACTTAAACGCCTAGCTAATCCTGCATACGTAGCACAATATTTAAAAGCAGCATTGAATGAAACCCTCGCTGATGGTAACAAGACGGCTTTTTTGTTGGCTTTGAAAAATGTAGTTGATGCGACTATTGAAGTTAGATCCAGTATCTGACAGCTAGCGAAAAGACAAGTGATAATGAAGCAGGAAAATTTAGTTACCATATAAGTGACATACATACCACCGCCAAAAAATTTGTTAGCCTTTCCTGAAGCTAAACGAGCAAAATCCAAAACCTCTATACCTGGAGGTGGATTACGAAAGAGATGGAAGGACAAGGATTATATTTATGAGTGGGATTCTTATCATGGCAGAGTAGAAAAGTATGACAAACGAGGCAATCATCTTGGTGAATTTGATTCCATTACTGGAGAGGAAACTAAACCAGCAGATTCGAGTCGCAAGATAGAACCATAAACTAACTACTAGAGATAGATAAAGCGAGATTTGACAATGAACCTTGGATTTTTAACTAATTCTGAATTGCCAAACCAAAAGAATAAGGCTTACAAAACATCAAAACCTATAGTAAATCGTGTACTTCGTTGGTTTGAAAAAGAAGGAGATGATTTGATAGGAGAAAAAATGATTGATAATATCAGTCTCGAACAATTACAAAAAATGTTTGGAATTGATTCAGAAAATCCAATGTATGATTGTTATCCTGTCGAATCTGCCGAACAGATAAATTATTTTCAAAATTTACTAAATTTTGACTTAGATACAAAATCATACGATTATTTTATCGAATGCGATCTCGCCCCGTAGGCGCAGAGCGATCGCGGTTAGTAGTAAAAAGTAGGGCTATTCAATAAATGCGATCCCCCTGCCGTCCCCCATAGAAAGGCTACCGTGTACACACAAGTTGATACTGAGAGAGTTTCCAACCCCAGAAAATAGATTCAAATCGTTTTAGACCATGAACTAAAGTAGGCATACCAGGAGGTCTCTGGGAGAGATAACCAGACCAACCACCCAGACGAGCAATCAGCCAAGTAGCCCAAGGCAGAGAAGCACGAGGATAGGGATTTTGCTGTTTTCGAGTTGTTCCTTGTAATGAAGGTGAAATCTGAGATAAACATTCTTGTTGCTGAGCATCAAAAGCAATAGAAGCAGGTAGTTCACTATTATCTCTTCCTTCAACCATTTGAAGCGTTCGCACCGCAACGGATAAAGCGAGAATAGCTAGCTTGTGAATTGCTTTGGGAGATTCTAACTGAGTCGCTTCGAGATTCAATCCCGCTTTTTTGAGGGTGGCAAACAATTGTTCAATCCACCATCGCCATTTGTACCACTCGATAATTTGTAATGCTTGTTCTAGAGAGAGGACATCATGAGTTGTCAGTAAGCGCCAATGAATGGGCTTTTGACCGATTGGGGGACAAATTTCTTCGACTTCTACGGCGTAAAGAGTCAGGTTTGAAGGGTAATCAAAAGCTTTGAAAAGCTTTTAAGGCTTCGGGTCGCCGAATTTTCACCTGAACAAAACGCACTCTCAGCCAAGCTGTTCTCGCGACACGAGGAATTCTCTTATCTGCTGGAACATCCATGGTGTAAGTCCCAACCACAGGTTGTTACGATAAAGGGATTGTTCCTGGTCGAATAATCGACGATCTCGACAGACTCTGACCAAGAGGTGATTGTATCCGTCAGGTACCGTTGCCCATTCCTCATATAAATCGCTTTCGCGCGCCGCGAAGCGGATCTCTTCGAGATCTCCTATATGAGTTACCATTTTCGCTCCCCCGGCAACCAGGCATCTTTGACTTCGTTCTGCCGATGCTAACCATTTGTATGATTCTTTTTCTTCAATAGGTAGTTTTTGATAGTTTCTTTCTTCCTTATCTTGATGGTCGAGATCTCTCGTCCACAACTGTATAGTACTTAATCCTAAAGGAAACCCACTCTCACTATCGATCACTAGTGTCGGATGAAGATAAAAACCCACATCTCTATTGTTACCAACTACCCCTAATCCCTCTGATTTTAATCTTCCGACATGAGACTGTAAGTTAATTTCACTGCTGTCACTAATTGCTAATACGTGACGTTCTGCTAGGTTCTGTTGGCAATGCTCGGCAATAATACCCTGCACTAATTCCGATACGGTCACATTTTTATTCTCTAAGAAGCGATAATATCCTACTTGTTCTGCTCTATTGCTACTTATTTGACGAATGTTTACTGATTGATGTTGCTCCAATGCTTCGTACAATGCTGCCCCCTTTTGAGCAATCTGGGGTCTCCAAATGCTTTTCCTTTGTGTTGTTCTGCGTGAATCAATATTGGATTATCCATTGTTCATTTTCTTCTATCGATATCCCTTACCATAGTTTACTTCTACTTCTGTGTACACAGTAGCGGTGTCATCTCGAATCAAATGTTCCCAAAATCTCCTCTGCCAAAGATTACTCTCTCCCCGTTTCTGTCGTGATTCACTTCGGTTTGCCTGTAACTGTAGCTGAGATGCTCCTTGTCTTGTCACATCACTTTTAATCAGTCGCCAACGAGTTGCATAATCTCTATCTTTGGGGGGTAAAGTCCAAATACAATGAATGTGATCGGGCAACAGCACAATTGCATCAATTTCAAATGGATATTTTTCACGTACTTTAATAAATGCAGCACGGAGCAAAGGACGAGCAATATCCGTACAAAGCCAAGGTTGTCTTTGGTGTGTAACCTGAGTAAAAAAATAGGTGCCACCTTCAATTTTGCTCCTTCGATAGTTGGTCATGGGAATCTTTGGTTTGGGTTATTAATAAATTTGCCCAATACAGCAGATAATTTATTGCTATTGATGAGATAATTATTGTGGAATTTGATTATGTTAATAATATTAAGCGATGCGTTACGCTGTCGCTAACGCATCCTACAAGATCTTTTAAATTCCCCTCTTGGGAGGGGTTAGGGGTGGGTGACTTTTGACTTGTTTTTAATCCATATTTATTGGATCAACGTCTATAGTCATCGCTATTCCTTTCGGACAAAGATTTTTTAATTGATTTAAATTCGGTAAATTTGGTCTAGTAATTTCGGGGAATTTCAATAAAATTTGCCAACGATAACGACGAGCAACCCTCATAATTGTTGCCGGAGCTGGCCCTAATAATTCCCAGTCTTCATCCAATAAATTCAAACATTCATCGGCTATAGTTTCCGCAGTAATTCTTACTTGATCCTCTTCTATGCCACTAAGTTTAATAACAATCAATTTTCCATAGGGAGGATAATTTAAAGCTGCTCTTTGTTCGAGTTCCATTTGACTAAAACTAGTATAGTCATGACTTCTGACAGCGCGAATCACAGAATGTTCTGGGGAATAAGTTTGGATAATAACCTTTCCTGGCTCGTCTCCTCTTCCCGCTCTTCCCGCAACCTGAGTTAAAGTTTGAAAAGCTCTTTCAGCGGCACGATAATCGGAACGATGTAATAACCCATCGGCAGAGACGACTCCCACTAAAGTTACTCCTGCAATATCTAATCCTTTAGTCAACATTTGGGTTCCCACTAAGATATCCTTTTCTTTATTCGTAAAACTGGCAATTAAATCTCGATAGGCATTTTTATTGCGAGTCGTATCGCTATCAAAGCGGATATAACTTAGATCGGGAAATAGTTTAGTGAGTTCGTGGGTAACTCTTTGGGTACCGCTACCAAAATGTTTTAAATATGGTGAACAGCATTGAGGACAGGCATCGGGTTGGATACTGGTGAAATTACAATAGTGACAGCGCAATAGTTTTGCCGCACCATCATGGGTATAGTGATAGGAAAGAGAAACATCGCAATGGGGACATTCCATAACGTATCCACAACTGCGACAGGAAACAAAGGTGCTATGTCCCCTTCTGGGGATAAATAAAATAGCCTGTTGTTTTTTTGCTTGAATATCTGCGAGTGCTTTTTGTAGTGATTTACTAAATATAGAACGGTTTCCCTGATTCAACTCTTCCCGCATATCTACGATTTCTACAGGAGGAAGAGGACGAGAACCAATTCTCTCTGGTAATGACAAATAATGAATTGAAGCTCGTGAACTATCAATACTCAATTGATCTCCCCCTGCTTCCCCTGCTCCCGAAGCTCCCCCTGCTCCCTCATCTCTCAACCTCGTCGCAACCAAACTTTCCAAGGAGGGAGTTGCTGAACCTAAAACTAAGGGACAATCTTCTAATTCAGCGCGCCAATTCGCTACAGTACGAGCATGATAAGTTGGAACGGGACGATCTTGTTTGAAACTAGAATCATGTTCTTCATCTAAAACAATTAAGCCCAGATTAGGTAAAGGTGCAAAAATTGCAGATCTGGTTCCAATAACTACTTGCGGTTCTCCTTGAATAGTTTGTCGCCAAGTATCATATCTTTCCCCATCAGATAATTTACTGTGATAAACACAGACTTGTTCACCAAAACGAGCCCGAAAGCGATCTGTAAGTTGGGGAGTTAAACCAATTTCAGGAACTAATACTAATGCAGATTGACCTTGGTCTAAAATAGGCGCGATCGCCTGTAGATAAACTTCGGTTTTTCCTGAACCTGTAACTCCATGAAGTAATAACTGGGAATATCCCGTTTGCTGATTGATAATTTCTAATGCCGATGCTTGAGCGGAACTTAATTCTTTGGCTTGGTCTGGCTTTTGAGCAATTCCCTGCTCTTTTCTCAGAATTTCTCGCTCAGAAATTGTAATATAGCCTTTTTCCGCAATTTTCTTTAAAGTATGAGCTGTTGTGCGACCAACTTTAACTAATTCTCTCAGCCACATTTCCCCACCATGATGGCTCAGAATCTGTAATATTTCTCTTTGTCGGGAAGTTAGATCCTCTAAAAACTCTTCGGCAACTAGGGTGACAGCCTTTTGTAATTTCGCTTGTAATCGACGGGGAGATTCGAGATAACTTTCTACCCAGCCCCGTTTACTTAACTCCCGAATCCCCCGATCCGCGCCTTTAACCTGATTACGCAGATATGTAACACTGTAATGACCATCTGGGGAAGATTGCAATAATTCTAAAACCTGCTTGCCCACGACCGAACAAAAAACCTCTACTCCCTGAGGAAGTACCTCGGAGATTAAGCGAATCCGTCTTTGAGAGCGTCCTAGCAATCCAGGTGGTAAGGCTACCCGAATCGCACTCATGAGATCGCTGAGATAATAATCTGTTAATCTTTGTAACAATTCCCAATAGCGATCGGGGAAAAAACCGGTCATAATCACATCTTCGATCGCACGAATCTTTTGCGGATCTAAGTCTTCGGGAATCTCATTAACCAGACGAATCACAATTCCCCCAACTATCTGCATCCCAAACGGGACACTGACAATATCTCCCGGTTTGACCAACCTTTGCTCCCCAATACTGTATGTGTATAACCCTTGGATTCCTGGAAAATCAACTAATACCTCAACCCATTGTTCCTGAAGGGAAGAAAATAAATATTCTTTCGTTGGTTGGGCTACTAGAAATTTTGCTTTGGGGGTTACCAAATCGGCATAAATGCGATCGCTATTCACAGGAGATTTTCATAATTTGATCGTGACAATTCTATCATTAACAAATAATAAGTATAAAAAGACTAATAAGTATAAAAAGACACCTCATTCAAATTGGCATTTTTATAGTTGATTATCATTTTGTAAATATTCTCACAAAAACAACGAGTATTTTTGCTAATGTAAAACCTGTGAACTCTTTTATAACAATTTTTTGAATTCTCCAAAAAAAAGTAAACAATCTTTATATTTTCTTAAGGTTCGAAGGTATATTTTTTACACTCCTTAATGTATGTTCATAATCAAAATCATGCGTTCCTAAGGTGAGGAAACCTCTCGGTACACGTTCCCCAGATGAGTAAAACTTATCAGGTTCGTTTACATCGTATAGTTTGATGCACTACAGGGGCACTTGTCGAAATAGCATCATTAAATGAATAAAAAATGTCTTAAGGGTCTGAAGATGTAGTAATTACAACCAGTATAAAAGCGATTCAGTACCCTTATTCAAGCCTTTACTAAAAAATTCTCATAAAATCGAGGAACTCAATTATGACTGTAACGAAAATCGCCCAAGCCAACACGATCGCATCTGACAGCAATTCCTCATCTTTGAAAGAAGTAGAAGTAGACTATAAAAATTTAGATTTGAAAATGGTAGAGGTCGAGTTTTCAACAGAAAATATTCAGTCACCAAATCAGGGTACAACATTGCGGAATAAAAGCCGTATTGAGGATAATGTAGGAGCTTTTTTCAAGGAAATGGCTCGCTATCCCCTACTAAACACTGATGAAGAAGTGGCTCTAGCGAATGAAGTTAAATTGATGGTAGAAGCAGAAACCACTCGCCAACAATTAGCAGAGCAACTCAAAAGAAAACCTACCAAAGAAGAATGGGCAAAAGCGATTGGTTTAGCATCAATTCGGGAACTAGAAAAATTCCTCTATCGGGGAAAGGTTGCCAAGCGCAAAATGATTCGTTCTAATCTGCGTTTGGTAGTTTCGATCGCCAAACGTTATCTGAATCGTGGGGTTCCTTTTCTTGATTTAATCCAGGAAGGAGCGATCGGTTTAAATAGAGCAACAGAAAAATTTGATCCCAACAAAGGCTATAAATTTTCTACCTATGCTTATTGGTGGATTCGTCAAGCTATTACCAGAACTATCGCCAACGATGCTCGTACCATTCGCTTACCAATCCATATTGTTGAAAAACTAAATAAACTCAAAAAAGCCCAACGCCATCTCAAGCAAACATTACAACGTAATCCCAGTGAACAAGAACTAGCTGATGAGTTAAAAGTATCCCCAGCTCAACTGCGTCAATTACTAGAATTACGTCGTCAATCCCTCTCTCTCAATCACCGAGTCGGTAAAGCAGAAGACACCGAACTAGTAGATTTATTAGAAGACGATGAATTACAACTTCCAGAAGAAAAAATGAGTGAGGCGATGATGCGTCAGGAAATTACTGATGTCTTGGATGATGTTCTAACCGAAAGAGAAAAAGACGTAATTGCTTTACGTTATGGATT
The DNA here is from genome assembly GCA_030065615.1 of Xenococcus sp. MO_188.B8. Lineage (GTDB taxonomy): Bacteria > Cyanobacteriota > Cyanobacteriia > Cyanobacteriales > Xenococcaceae > Xenococcus. Next base: position 9,063 of record JASJDR010000047.1, read on the forward strand.
ATTTAGCAGTCAACCCTACACCCTAGAAGAAGTGGGAGGAATCTTTAATCTTTCCCGAGAAAGAGTTAGGCAAATCCAAAGTAAAGCGATGCGGAAATTACGTCGCCCTCAAGTCGCCAGAAGATTAAAAAGCTGGCTTTATTAGGCTTTATTAAAAGCTATAAACTCTTAGCTTTTATGAATAACCTGATTGCTCATCATTGCTCATCCATTCATAGTTTCTCTTAATCTGAGTGCTGATCCTGTTAAGATAGATATTTAAAGCCGTGATTTAGGCTCTTCTAGCTCAGACAACAACTCAGGATCAAGGCTCAGATTTGAGATTTTGAGATATAGATATTTAAAGCTTGTCGAAAGCCTAGTTTAACTTTCGAGTCAATCGTACAGGGTCTTTTAGCTTCTTCAATAAGATCAAGTACTCAACTGTTGTGATTTAGAAAGGAGGTGGCGGCAGACCTTCTGGTGGACGAGGGAGCAGAGGCTCTGGGGCAAGAAGCCGTCCCCAGTCAGGAAATCGAGTCAATCGCCAGCCGACTAATCGTAGGGTGAGCGAAATTTACGGTGGCAAAAATTAGTTTTCGCTTTGTTTAAGTCATAGGTATTTACCCATTACTTATTACTCATTACTCATTACTCAAAACGTTTCTATTTTTTAACTCCCACACCTTTTTTCGTTCACCCCTAATCGTAACAACATGAACCGAGACCGCAAAAATACTGGCAGGCTTGATCGCAGTAGCAATCGCACCCTTAATCATCGTGGAAACCGAACTATCAATCGGGGTCGCGATCGCACTTTTAACCGTGGTGGAGGTCGCACGAATCCGGTTAACCGAGGTGATGTCAATGAAGAAGATGGTGTGGAAAAAGAATATCACGTAGATGAGAATGGTACAATTCTATCTGAGCAGATTGTGAGTTAAGCTTCATAGCCTTGGAACTAAATCCTCAGAGTCAGGAAAAGGCATATAGACAAGCATATAGACAATAAATTAATTAATCTGCAACTAAAGTTTATCTTGGCTGAGAAGCTGTTGTAAGATAAATGTACTATGATTCAAGTTTATTACTACAAATCACTATGAAAATACATTCTGGGCTAAGTATCCCGATTTGCCTAACATTATCTTGTCTTTTAACTACTTCTGTGACAGCAAACCCATTTGGTCGCCCTGATTTTTTTGAGCGAGGTCGCAGAGACTTTGAACAAGAAATCCGTAGATTTGAACAGGAAGGGGCAGTTACTACTCCCTCGATCACAGTTGATGAGTCTGCCTTACCCTGGTCACGAGTTGTCATGGATCACGCTGGATTTACTGCAATGCTTCCCTCTGGTGCTATTACCCAAGAAGCTGAGACAGTAGAATTCCCAAAAGGAAATGTTAACTTCGATATCATCGCTACCCATCCGCCATCATCTCGCTTTGTGATCGCTTACTCTGAGGAAGTCACTCCCGAAACATTTGCCAATACTCAGGAAGTCTTAGAGCGAGCGCGTGATTACATTATCGAAAACGAGATCAATTTGGTCAAAGTGGCTGATGAGGATATTACTTTTGAAAAGTATCCAGGAAAAGAATTTAAGCTGCAAAATAAAGAGGAAACTTTTGTCTTTCGCCTCTTGCTTGTTGGGCAACGGCTTTATGTCCTGGCAGTCAGTCACAACAATAATGACAATAATACCGTTTCTTCAAAATCAATTGATAAGTTCTTTAACTCATTCAAGCTAATTAACTAAAAATTTGGTTAACCAATATATTTCTTGTATACTAATAATCAAAGCGTTCAAGAGATCGAGCTATTGGCGATCGCTTTTAAGAAAAATTAGTCCCTATGAGTCAAAATTTAAATTCCTCATAGGTTTGTTTATCTCCTTAATATTCTGCTTGTAGCTAGTAAGTTATTGTGCGTTAGGACTAATTAATTTGTTTTCGGCTATTAAAACAATAATCTGCATCAGACAATGCTTGAGGTAAATAGTCTCCTAACCATTTATTACGAAGATCTGTTTCTCGTTTACTAATCACAAAACTGTTAACTAGATTTTGCCATTCGCGATCGCCTTCGGGCAAAATTAAGCCGTAGAAGTCACAAGTTAAAGGTTTTTCAGGTATTAGCTGGTAATTTTCTGGGGCTAATTGTTGTCGATCTATTTCTCCTGATAGCAAAACTGTATCACTGACAAAGGCATCGAGCCTGCCATTGGCAAGGGCAGTAACTCCTTGCATTCTGCCCTTTTCTCCTTGAAAAAAGACGAATTCTGCCTGAGGATAAGTTTCCTGGACAAATTCGGCTGTGGTACTATCTTCGATAATTCCCGTCGGAATTCCTTCAAGACCCTGGTCAAGATCAACTTTAGATACATTGCCATTGCTAACTAAAAAACGAGTACCACTAACAAAAAACACATCAGAAAAGTTAAAACCTTCAGGGTCTTTTCTAATTGTATTAGGGCCACATTCAAGGTGAACTGTACCTTGTTGTACTAGTTGAAAACGATTTTCTAGGGTAGATGGTATTTTGATTACTTTGAGCCCAGAAGTAATATTCAGTTGTTGGGCTAAATATTCTCCTAAAGAATCAGTTAAATCCTCACAATAACCTGTCCATAAACTATTTTGTGGCTCTATATATCCAAAAGGAGCCGCATCACTTCTCATTGCTATTTTAAGTGTTTTAGTATCCTTAATCTCAGCGATGATATCTTTTTGTTTTTTGGGGGCAACTGCCACTACAGATTCAGGAATTGGGGGAGTGGGTGGAGCTTGACCATAAGCAAGTTCAAGTTGTTCGGGGTTTAAAGATTTAACTATATGTAGAGGAAGTTCTTTATTACTGATGCTTTGGGCATAAGCAGAACTCAGGTAGGGTTGATAGCCAGAGCGATCGCGCAAATGAACTTCAAAAAAAGCTAAGGTCATGGCTTTAAAGTATTCCCGAGCGAGATCAGGACGCACTCCTTGTAAAAAATCTGGCAGATTGCTAGCTCCTTCTTCGCTACTGGTAGAGTTGTGACTGCTACCAACCATGACGACCAAATATTTGTTTTCATTCGTCAACCACAGAAAAGGATGAGCCTGTTCTTCAATAAAGGGAGTCACAATATCTTTACTACCACCCAAAATCATGGTGGGAATAGCGATTTGACCGATGCTTTCTGGCCCTAAAATTGAACTGGTTACGGGATTAGTAGCTACTACTGCTTTAATCCGAGGGTCCTGCAAATTGTAGTTTCCTGGGGGCAAAAAGCTAGCTCGACATTGCAGTAGCTCTGAAATATTGAGAGTAGGGTTATTTTCCTGACATACTTGACTAACTCTATCTATGTTAAGGGGAGCTCCAGAAATAACCAAGGCAGTGTTGCCCCCAAAAGAGTGGCCGAGAACCCCTACTTGTTCCCAGTCGATATATCCTTTTAACTCAGGATGATTTTCTATTTTGTCAAGCAGATAAGTAATATCTATGGGACGGTTAAAAAATTCAATGGGGCTAACAGCAAAACTCAACTTACCCTGCAAAAAAGCCTCTGTAAACTTACTATTACTGCCAATATGTTCAGGGACAACTACAACATAGCCGTGAGAAGCCAAATGCTTTGCCAGATAAGCAAAATGGGCACGATTTGAAGTAAAACCATGACTCAATACTACTAGAGGAGCTGGTTGGGTGAGATTTTTTGGTCGATAAATATCAGCTTTAAGACTATAATCAGCGGAAAATCCCAATTGAGTTTGACGTACATGCTCAATCTTGAAGCTCATTGTTCTTTGCGCAACAGAATAAGACCCAGTTTCACGCAAATCCGCCATCCCACCAACACCTAACTTTTGCTGGGAAGCAATTTCGCTATTTGCCTGTTCTGCGATCGCTTTAATAGTTGACTCGTTATAGGACCAAAAAGTACCTAATTCTTTGATCAGGGAGAAAATTAATTGGGCGTTCAATTGAATTTCCGAGGTAGGAAAATGGCGCATCACATTAATTGCCGTTAAACCTTCTGAGTCAGCTGCTGCCAAAATGAGAGCCGAGCGGATTGCATAAAGACCGTTGCGACCTGGGTGAGTATAGATTACCTCTCCTAACTGCCTCAGGAATTGTTCTCCCATCGGCATTTTAGTCACCCGAAAAACAGTAACCGGGCTAACCTCAAACTGCTTCTGTAATGCTTTCCGGAATCGCTCCAAAGTTTGCGGATCTAAACGACTGGCATAGAAATTAAACTCAGGAGTAATTTTCCCTTCTTTAGCAAAAACTTCTAAAGAATCAACTGAGAGGGAAAATTTGCCAAAGACAGGAAGAGAAAAACTAATTCGTTCTGCGCCTAGACTAGGTTTTGGTTTCAATGCTATAGACATTAAACTTGCCAAAATACCTGTCAAAATTATGTTTAAGAGTTTTTTTCTGGTGTTAAATTGCATCATGGCAACTTGTTAATTTTTCGTAGCTCAACCAAATTTAAATTTATAAAAAGTTTACAGTATTGTGCTTTTAAAACAGTATACATAGATATGGTTATCTATGTATCTTGTAATAATTGCCACCAAACTATGCTTTCTTGACCGGGGAACACCGGTCACCGTTACACCGCCGTAAAACGACGGTGTAACGGTGACTTGTTGATCTACTGATACTTACAAAAAAAGTAGAAAGTGTGGGGAGAGGGGGTAGACAATGAAGGGTGGGGGGGTGAGCGAAAAAATGCGTGGGGACTTGGGGACTAATTATCTCCCTCTCTTGGTGAGGGGCTGTCTTTCGAGGTTTCCTCGAAAGCTTGTACGCCCCGTGCGCGTTCCCTCTCTTGGTCAGCATTCCCTCTCTTGGTGCGCGTTCCTTGGCTGCTTGCGAAGCAGCAGGGTCGCACCGCTTGCGACTGTCGTCGTCGCGGTGAAGCACTTTCGGTGGGCGGGTTCCCCGACTTGAGAAAAGTGCTGAATCCGAAGGAGGTCTGACCGCTAGGTCGGGTTCCCCGACCGGGGTCGCACCGCTATTTCCCTACTTCCCTATATCTCTATTTACCACAGTAAATTTCGCTCACCCGGTGGGGGGAGTCAAGTTTTTTGTTTTCTCATTTTCTCCTTTGTCTTCGCACACTACCTTATCTCCCCGATCTCTGTTTTACTTCCCTCTCTTCCTCTTCTTCCCACAATCCCCCCTTAACCTAACTAGGAATTATGAATACTTAATCGACGCTCTAGAATCCCAGTTGTTGTGATTTTTATCAATAGGATCTAGTTATACTCTTTTTTGATCGAGAAATTTCAATACTTTCTTCTAGTTTAATGTATGAATTTGCATAAAACAGACATCAAAATACTAAGTAAATAATAGAGGTGATTATGTTATCTAAGTGATCACCTTCGTAAAATTAAGATTAATATCATACGAGGTTTATCATGACTAATGGTTCATCGATAAGGCCAATGCAAACAACAGGTCGTTATTTAGTTCTACTCCCACAAGGAGAAGAAAGTTCTGGAATTACAGCCTTAAGAAGCTCAACTGGAACTGAGGATATTGACGATTCTGCTGTTAGTAATCTAGGCGTTGCTGTAGTCGATTTAGATCCAAATCAAGTACAGTCACTTAATGCTGCTGTAGCTGGTTCACAACCAATATTAGCTGCCGAACCAGAACAGATTATGTATGCGATTGACGGCACTGCAATTAGTGGCGATACCACTGACTTTCTTGAAGGCTATAAAGAGGGTGTAACTAATCTAGTAAATAGTTTGAGCAATGGTAGAGTTACGCCAGGACAACAACTTACTACTTCTGCTTTTGCCGATGGGACAGCCACTTGGGGACTACAAGCCACCAAAGTTGTCGATAGTAGCTATAGTGGTGCGGGTATTAAAGTTGCCGTGCTTGATACAGGTTTAGACTTGAACCACCCAGATTTTTCTGGTCGCACGATTACCGAGCGCTCTTTTATCTCAGGGGAAGCAGTTCAAGATCGAAACGGTCACGGAACTCATTGTATTGGAACTTCTTGTGGACCTTTAAATCCACCCGACCCCTCTTCTCCTATGCGTTATGGTATTGCCTATAATGCAGAAATATTTGTCGGAAAAGTTTTGAGTAATCAGGGTTCTGGTGCTGATGGAGGTATTTTAGCTGGCATTGCATGGGCAATCAGTCATGGCTGTCAAATTATCTCCATGTCTTTAGGTGCGCCTACTCGCCCAGGAACTCCTTTTTCCCCTATTTATGAAGAGGTTGCAAAACGGGCTCTTAACCAAGGGACTTTAATTATTGCTGCTGCGGGGAATGAGAGTAATAGACCTGGGATTATCCGTCCTGTTGGTCGTCCTGCTAACTGTCCTTCAATCATGGCTGTAGCTGCTCTCCATTCTGAGCTGGGAGTATCTTTCTACTCCAATGGTTCAATTAATCCTGATGGAGGACAAATTGATATTGCTGGACCTGGCGGCAATACAAGTAGACCTCCTTTGCCTCAAATTTTTTCTACTTGGCCGATGCCAACTCGATATCGATCAATTAGCGGGACTAGCATGGCGACTCCTCATGTAGCAGGGATTGCAGCTCTCTATGCTGAAGCAACTGGGAAAAGAGGACTCGAACTTTGGGCTTTATTGATGCGTGATGCCCAAAGATTAGGACTTTCTTCTGCTGATGCGGGAATTGGTTTGGTTCAAGCACCTGTTTGACCTAGTTCAAGTTAGGTTATCTTGAATCTTGTTAGGATAATAAGTAGGTGGATATCAAAAAACACAAAAATTCAGTCTATAGTTTATCGGAGTTAACAGAAGTTGAATTCTAATTTCCGTAAACTCTTAGGTATCACAAGCATAGCAATATTGTGTTTAGCTATTTCCATCTACTTATCCACGGATGTATCTACCCAAAATCCACTTTTAATTCAAGGTACTGAGATGTCTGAAGTTAAAATATCGGTTTCTGTTGACGAGGCTCATTTATCTCAAATAGAAGAAATTTCTCAGCAATTACAATCATCGGGAATGAATGTAGAGCAAACTTTGTCTATTATTGGGGTTGTTAGCGGTTCAATTAAACCTGATCATATTAATAGTCTTTATCAAATTGAGGGAGTTAAAAATGTTGAATCTCAAGAAAGTTATCAATTAGCTCCTCCAAGCTCTGAGCTTCAATAATTTTTGAGTGAATGGGTAATTGCGGGTGGGCGAAATTTACGGGGGCAAAAATTATACCAAATTAAAGAATGTTTGCTACACATACAATTTAGGTAGGGGTTTGGCAGTGCCAAACCCCTACATTTATCTGTCGTATTCTTTATTCAAATTGGTATTAGTTTTCGCGTTGTTTAAGTCATAGGTATTTACCCATTACTTATTACTCATTACTCAAAACGTTTTTATTTTTTAACTTCCAGACCTTTTTTTGTTCACCCGGCGGTAGTTCATCGAATAACTTGACTCGCTCATCTGGGGCGATGCTCTCGATAATTTGCTGTGCTTCCTCTGCTTGAAACTTTTCTAAGAGGAATTGCTGGACATCAAACTGCAAATCTTCATAAACTTCGATCGCCTTAGCTTTTTCTAGTAACCGAAACGCGATCGCTTGTAGGGCGACTGGCAACATTGCGATCGCGCAGCGCCTGCCTTCGGCAGACCACGCAGTGCCAGGCTGTGCCTGATCGCTTCTGCAATATCCACCGGTTGTACGGGAATGAGTAACGCCTTAGCGCCATCATAATTTTTATGTTCGAGTAATATTTGTAATTGAGAGCTAACTATATCTCTTAGTTTACTTTGAGAACCAGTGGGCAAAGTCGTTGTATTGTCAGTCAAAGCAAGCTCCTTTGTGATCGGCTGAGTCCCAGATGATAGGAGTTCTAAATTAACTATTATCTTTTTGGACTAAGTTTAGTTTAAGTCGAGTTTAAGATTTGCCATTATGGATCATCATCAGTTGCTTGTTGATTTCATGCAAATTTTTCAAGACAATAATGAGATAGAGATTTCCCTTCCGATGAAGCGCGTTCCACCGCTCAAAGAAAACTCTGTCCTTCCTTACTCTGAAGGTAGAGTTAGTATCAGTGGGCAACATGAAGAAACTCTGGTAGTCCGGGCTGGAGGTCAGATTGAACGTATTGATCCCATGGATTTAGGTTTACCCATTGCAATGACAGATGATATTACTTTGGTGGTATTGAAGCAGCAATAGATTCTGACAACAATAAATACTTAAAACATAAATTAAGATTTTTAAAAAATATTAATTTAGTGAATTCAGTTTTTACTGGCGTACTACTATGATATTAGTCTTTACCAAAAAATGTAGTTGTAGCTTATTTAAAGTTGAATTTTCTTGTTGAAATTTTTGACTGTAAGCTACTTGTTTCCGGAAATCGTCTTCTTAATGCACCATAAGATGTAGTATTGAGCTGATTAAATAATCAGGCAATAAGCGATACCAGGCTATGAGTTATATCGGCAATCTTTTTTATAATCCCATCTCAACCCGACAAACCCAATATGAAGATCGACAACCCATCTGAGTTACTAGAAGCATACTGGCATAGTGTTTTGGGGGTAACTGGCAATTTTTCCGAATTGTTGCAAGATCCCAGTAAATTAGCCGAAAATCTAACCCAAATTCAGCAAAATCCAGCTCAGTTATTCCGAGATTTGGTTGGCAAAGGTAAAAATATCGAACAAGAATTTAATAACTTTTTTAGCAATTGTATCTGTAATAAACATAGAGGTGCTCGACTACCTGACTATAGAGTTTGGGGATCAGAACAAGTTTATCCACAGCCCTATGAGCTCAACGGAACAGAGTTTTATGGCTTTGTTGTTGAAGGTACGATGAAAAATTTACAGGATTTATGCGATCGCTCTTTAAATTGTCCTGGTTCTCCAGTAGAGTATCGACCAGCAACTCACTATATCGTGGTTAGCTTTGATGCAATAAATGACATGAGGTCGAAAAATAAACCCGATAGTGAACAAGGCTACTTCTCTGAACATGAAGTTGTTTTTTGGGTTCTTACCTTAGTGGGAAAAAAAATTGGCCCATTTTTCCAGGTTGAGCGTTTAGCTTGGTTTACTCCTTATATTTTTGTTAATAATTCTTTCGCATTACTTGCAGGAAGAGAAGTGTATGGTTTTCCGAAGCAACTGGGTAGGGTTCAGATTCCTAAACCTGATGAAGGGCAAGATTTATTTAGCTTAGATACTTTGATGCTAAAAACCTTTAGTCCTCACACTAAGGCAAAGGAAAACAGGTTACTGGAAATTAAGCGTACTAATTCAGTCCATAAACCCGAACCAATTAAAACTTATGATAGCTTAGAAAATTTTATGCTAGACGGAATCGAGTTATTATTTGGTTACGATGGTAGCATTGATGTCCCTGGAATTGGATTTCCTCTAAAAATTGCCGAGTATTTAATTAAAGAAGAAGCGCCAGCAGTTTGTTTGAAGCAGTTTAGGGATGTAGAAGATGGGACAAAAGCCTGTTATCAAGCAATTGTAGAATTTCTCATGGTCACTACCCGTTTCTACAGAGGCCAACTATTGAGCTTTGGTGATTCAGGACATAAATATGAACTCAATATCTATAATTTTGAGAGTGAACCCATAGTCAAAGATTTGGGATTGCATTATCAGTCGTCAGACAAAGAAGTAGTAAAAGTTCCAATAAAACTGTCTTTTTATCTCAATTTTGATTTTATACTCAATCCAGGAAAAGTTATTTGGGAAAGACCTTAATTTGCAAACAATCATCAGCGAATTAAGTTGAGTTATCTAAAGAGAACAAGCTAGCAATTTATTTAAAAATCACAAAAAAATCAAATGACAGAAAGTTTTCAGCGTAAAAAGATTGTCTTGCTCGGCGGAGGTCTAGCTTCCTTAACCACTGCATATGAATTAACTAGCGTGCTGGGATGGGAAAATCTATACGAAATTACAATCTATCAGATGGGTTGGCGTTTGGGAGGAAAGTGCGCTAGTGGTAGAAATATGACTAAACATTCTCCATTTCACGAACCAGACTATCGCATTCAAGAACACGGATTGCATATTTTTCTGGGATTTTATGAAAATGCTTTTCGCATGATGAAAAAATGTTATGACGAATTGGGAAAAGATGGCCCTTTTAGCTCCATTGAAGATGCCTTCAAACCTCATAATCTCATTGTGTTGGAAGAATATATTAAAGATCATTGGGTTAATTTATATTTTGATTTTCCCACTAATGATTTAAAACCTTGGGAAGGTGGACCAATTGTTTCTCTGTGGGATCATATCACTACTACTTTAAAGTTTATTGAACAAACTTACAGTGATATTAATTTAGGAAAACCTGACTCTCCTAAGGAATCTAATCAACTATTATCTTGGATAATTTCTACAGTTGAGCAATTAGAATTAGGCGTAGAAATCTGTCAATTTTTATCAGAAGAATTATTAATTTATTTCCCCGAACAAATAATTAGTTCTTTATTGAATAATCCCGAATTTGTTTGGTCTGAGTTAGAGAATTTAGCAACATATCTGATTAATCCAAAAAACCAGAAATTGATCTCAGAGGAGATTTTAATCAAAATTGCTTATAATTTTGCAGTTTCCCTTCGAGGACATCCCAAAACCCATAGAAAAGAACACCATCAATTAATACTCAAGCTGTTAGACAAATTTCAGCAAACTATTGGCAAACTATTAGACTTTGAGTTAGAACAAGACGACGATACAGTATGGCGTTTGCGACTCATCGATTTGGCAATGGCTAATATACGGGGGTTATTTATCGATGAAGTAATTTATCACCGTTGTTTACCAGATCTCGATCGATATGATTACCGGGATTGGTTACACAAACATGGTGCTAGAGAAGCCTCAGTTAACTCAGCTTTTATCAGAGTTTTATACGATCTTGTATATGCTTTTCCTGAAGGAAATACCGCTAATCCCCAACTAGGTGCTGGGACAGCAATTCGCATATTGACTACTATGATATTTCAGTATAATGGGTCGATTATGTGGAAAATGCAGGGAGCAATGGGCGATGTAGTTATCACTCCTTTGTATCAATTACTCAAGCGTCGTGGGGTTAAATTTGAATTTTTCCATAAAGTTAAACAATTACATCTTAACGAAGCACAAAATGGGATCGAACGCATCACCTTAGAACGCCAAGTTAATTTAAAAAATCCCGCTCAAGAATATAATCCCTTAATTAAAGTAAAACAACTTCTCTGTTGGCCTAGTGAGCCTTTATACGAACAAATAAATCCAGAAGAGGCAAGACAGCTACAAGCAGAAAATATTAATTTAGAATCCAATTGGAGTCCTTGGCAAAACGTCGAAACCATTGAGTTAAATTCTACAAAGGGGGATTTCGATATAGTGGTATTAGGTATTTCCATAGCAGCCTTACCACCTATTTGTGAAGAACTACTCCAGGTCGATCCCCAAAAAAATCCTGCTGCTCAAAGATGGCATGATATGTTTGCCCATATCAAAACTGTAACAACTCAAGGAGGACAACTATGGCTTAAGCCCACTTTATCTCAATTAGGATGGCAAGGCTCTAGTCCAGTTTTAGGAGCTTATGTTGAACCTCTAGATGTCTATGCAGACATGAGCGATTTAATCCCTAAAGAAAATTGGTCTTCAGAACATTATCCCTATAATTGCGCCTATTTTACTGGAGTAATCCCCGATCCTGGCATTCCTCCCACTACTGACTATGATTTTCCCTCAAGAGAGCAGGAGAAAATCAAACAGCAAACTATCTATTTCATGGAAAATTATATTGGGCATTTATGGGCTAATGCGACAACACCTGAAAACCCCCAAGGATTAAATTGGGATTTGTTAGTAGATTACAAAAATCAGCAGGGAGTTGAACGCCTAGATAGTCAATACTGGCGAATTAATATCGATCCTTCTGAAAGATACATCCTTTCTGTACCTAATAGTACTCAATATCGCCTTAAAACTGATGAATCAGGATTTAATAATCTCTATCTAGCAGGAGATTGGATCGATAATGGCTATAATTCAGGCGCTGTTGAGCCAACTGTAATATCTGGAATGCAAGCAACCAGGGCAATATTAGAACAGAAATTTAATATTAAATATTCAAAAAAAATTATTCGTGAATGGGATGATTGGATTTAAATATAGCAATCCTATGTGAGTCATGAAAACCGATAGTAGTGTGCTTGCGAAGCACGTGCTCTGCACGACCATCTTGCTGACGCTCGCACTTTTTCACAAATGATTTAGGATTGCTATAGGACGATATAGTTACTAAATTTGTAGAAAAATAAAACTACCACTATTGGCTTGGCAAGATTTAGACCTGAATAGACTAATGCCTGTTCTCAAACATTAGTTAAGTAGTAGTGCAAAATTAAATTCACAAGAATAGAAGGTAAAAGTAGCAAGGGAATGCTGACCAAGAGAGCGGTCAGCATTCCCTTGCGGAGGTTTCCTCCGCGGGGTCTGACCGCTAGTTTTCAAACATGTCAATATTTTGAACCTGAAATACCTAATACCAATTCTGGAAAATAATGCTACACATTACTCCCCTTGCCTCCCCTGCCTCCCTTGCTCCCTCTGCTTGTCATCTGTAGCAAATTTAAATAGAAATGATATAACTCCCGGCTTCTGACTCCTAATTCCTTAATTCTTTATTTCTATTCAGTCAGAGAGTGACTTTTGATAAACGATATTAACTATAACCCTCTATCTGTTGTTCCTCAAATAGTAAATAGCTGACGGCATTTCTAATACAATACTTTAAATATTATTAATATTATTCCCTAAATTGACCCAGCAATAATACTAGTCATGTCTAAGATAAATACTTATAAATTTATTGAACTCATTAAAGAAGGAGCAAAAACTAATATTTATCGTGTTGTGAAAAAATTGAGCGGACAAAGTGTAATCATTAAGACAACCAAAGGAGAATATCCTGAATTAAAAGAGATCGCTAAACTGAAACACGAGTACAAAATCCTGAAAAAATTAGACATACCAGGAGTAGTTAAAGCCGTAGGACTAGAAAAATACAAAAATGGATTAGCACTTATTTTAGAAGATTTTGGAGGGGAATCTCTTAAAAAGCAAATTGCCGCAACCAAAATATCCTTAGAGGAATTTCTCAATATTGCTATTGCTTTAGCTACAACTCTCAGAGATATTCATCAACATAAAATTATTCATAAAGATCTTAAGCCTTCTAATATAATTATTAATTCAGATAAAGGAACTATAAAAATTACCGATTTTGGTATTTCTTCCCAGTTATCTTCCGAGAACCAAACTATTAGCAATACTAATTTACTTGAAGGAACATTAGCATATATCTCTCCCGAACAGACAGGAAGAATGAATCGTTCGATTGACTATCGTACCGACTTTTATTCCTTGGGTATTACTTTTTATGAAATGCTTACAGGAACATTACCTTTTTTAGGAGAAGATGCCTTGGAATTGGTTCACTCTCACATTGCTAAAATACCTGTTTCTCCTCATCAATATAAACAGGAAATCCCTCAAGTTATTTCCAATATTGTAATGAAATTGTTATCAAAAACAGCAGAAGAAAGATATCAAACCGCTTTTGGTTTAATTGCTGATTTAGAAAATTGTTTAGAGCAGTTAGTCGAAAATGGAAAAATAAATCACTTTACTGTTGGGGAAAAAGACGTATCTGGTCAATTTCAAATCCCGCAAAAACTCTATGGAAGAGATCTAGAAGTTGCTCGATTAATGGATGCCTTTGAGCAAATAATTCAAGGACAAACTGAGATGGTTTTAGTTAGTGGTTACTCTGGCATTGGTAAATCTTCTCTTGTCCACGAAATTCATAAACCTGTGGTACGTCAACGCAGCTTTTTTATTAGTGGTAAGTTCGATCAATTTCAACGCAATATCCCCTATGTTTCATTTATTCAGGCATTTCAAGAGCTAATCCGTCAACTACTAACCGAAACTGAAGCTCAAATTGCTATTTGGAAAGAAAAATTATTAGATGCACTTGGTCAAAATGGTCAAGTAATTATTGATGTTATCCCTGAAGTTGAATTAATTATTGGCAAACAGCCCCCTGTACCAGAATTAGGAACAACTGAATCACAGAATCGGTTTAACTTGGTTTTTCAAAAATTTGTTAATGTTTTCACGCAACCCGAACATCCTCTAGTCCTATTTTTAGACGATTTACAATGGGCTGATTCTGCTTCCTTAAAATTTATCAAACTGTTGATGACAACCACAGATAGTCAATATTTACTACTCATTGGTGCTTATCGAGATAATGAAGTAAGTCAGTCCCATCCTTTGATGTTGACCCTACAGGAAATTCAAGAAGTAAAAGCTACGATTAAAAATATTGTAATTAAACCATTAGGTTTGTCTACTACAAAGCAATTGATTGCTGACACTCTTACTTGTGAATTAACTCAAGCAAATGCCTTAGCTCAATTATGTATTCAAAAAACTAATGGTAATCCGTTCTTTTTAAATCAATTATTACAATCTTTATATACAGAAAATTTCTTTAAATTCGATCTAACTATTGGTAAATGGCAATGGAATATTAAGGAAATCCAAGCGATTGGCATTACTGATAATGTTGTCGATTTAATGGTGAATAAACTTAAAAAACTTACTCCCCACACCCAAGATATTTTAAAATTAGCTGCTTGTATCGGCAACCGTTTTGATTTACAAGTTCTAGCACTAATTAATGAAGAACCTTTGAGCCAAACTGCAACTGCTTTATGGGAAGCTCTACAAAAAGGTTTTGTATTGCCTTTAAATGATGATTATAAAATTCCTCTGGTATTTCAACAAGAAGCTAGCCCAGCAGATTTACAAATTAATTATAAGTTTTTACACGATCGCGTTCAACAGGCAGCCTATGCCTTAATTCCTGAGTCTGACAAACAAAAAACCCACCTTAAAATTGGTCAATTATTGCTGAATAATACCACCGAACAAGAATTAGAAGAAAAAATATTTGATATTGTTAATCATCTCAATCAAGGAGCGCCATTAATTAGCAATACGGAAGAATTATTGCAGCTAGCTAAGTTAAATTTGCAAGCAGGTCAAAAAGCCAAAGATTCAACTGCCTATGAACCAGCAGCTCAACTTTTTAGTCAGGGAATCGATTTACTAACAGGGAATATTTGGCAAAGTCAATATGAATTATCTTTTAGTTTATATCGAGAACTTTCTGAATGTGAATATCTATGTGGTAACTTTGAGCGTGCAGAAACATTATTCGACCTGGTTCTTGCCAATGCTAAGTCTAATTTAGAAAAAGCTGATATTCAAAATATTCGTTTGGCTTTGTACGACAATAAAGGTGAATTTGTTAAAAATTTACAAGTTGGGTCAGAAACTTTAAAGAATTTTGATATTAATATTCCTACGGAAAAGACTACAGATATTTTGTCTTTATTTAACCAAGAATTAAAAATATATCGACAGTATCTGGAAAATTATCAAATTGCTGATTTACTCCATGCACCAGAATTAAATAATCTAGAAGTGAAAGCTTGTTTAGAAATCTTGATGAATATGACAGGGCCTGCTTACTTCACAGATCAAGATTTACTAGCTTTAACTTCAATTAAAATGGTCAATCTTTCGATTAAATATGGTAACTGTGATATCTCAGCCCATGGCTATGCTTTTTGGGGGATTATTTCAGGTTCAAGATTACTTGAATATGAAGATGGTTATGAATTTGGTCAATTAGCCTTAAAGCTAAATGACAAGTATAGTAATGTTAATTTAACTTGTAAAGTATTTAACTTGTTTGGAGCCTTGATTAGTCCTTGGGGTAGTCATCTTAAGACAAGTATTCCTATTCTGAGAAATGGCTATAAAGCTGGTGTAGAAACGGGAGATATTTACACCAGTTATAACTGCGTTAATTTAATTATGCAAAGAATCATTGCTAATGATAATTTTGAGAGCATCATTGATGAATCTAATCAACATATTGATTTTTTAAGAAAAATGAAAAATCATGTTTTTATTGGTCAACAGGAATTGGATCAGCATTTCCTCTTAAATTTTCAGGGACTAACCAAAGATAAATTTTCCTTAAGTGATGATTATTTTGATGAATTTGAATGTTGTCAAATGTGGCAAAATAATAGATTTTTGCCTGGAATTGCTACCTATAATATTTTTAAGAGCCAGATTTTATATTTTTATGGAGATTATCAAAATGCTTTACAAAAAGCACAGGAAAGCCAAGAAACTGTAATCTTTGTTTCTGGTATTGCTAATCAAGCTGAACATAATTTTTATTATTCCCTAATCTTAACGGCTATTTATCTCGGATCTAGTGAACATAAGCAACAAGAATATTGGAAAATATTAGAAACTAATCAGGAAATAATGAAAATTTGGGCGGATAATTGTCCAGAAAACTTTTTACATAAATATCTATTAGTTGAAGCAGAAATAGCTCGCATTACAGAGAGAATAGAAAAAGCTAGTGAATTATACGATCGCTCTATAGAATTAGCTAGAAAAAATGACTTTTTGCAAAATGAAGCTCTAGCTAATGAACTTGCTGCTAAATTCTGGTTAGCTAAGAAGAAAGACAAGTTTGCTAAACTTTATTTCAATGAAGCTTATTATCGCTATAACCTTTGGGGTGCTAAGGCAAAAGCTGAAGATTTAGCAGACAATTATCCCCATTTAATTACAAAACTATCAACTCAAGCAAGAACCAACAACATCGACAGCATTTCTGCTACTGTTTCTACTACTACTGGTGTAGGTGAAGCATTGGATTTGGCTACTGTTACCAAAGCTTCTCAAGCTATTTCTGGTGAAATTGTACTTGATAAATTACTAGCCAAACTAATGAAAATACTAATGGAGAATGCGGGAGCGCAAAAAGGATTTTTGATTTTAGAAACTAAGGGTCAATTGTTAATTGAAGCTTCGGCTACAGTTAACGAAGATCGCATCATAGTCTTGCAATCTTTGGCTTTAGATAATCACCTACCCACATCGATTATTAACTATGTTGCTCGTACTTTAGAAACAATCGTCATTGATGATGCTGGCGTCAATAACCAATTTGTTAATGATATCTATATCCAACAACATCAACCCCAATCAATTCTCTGTGTTCCACTCATCGATCGCGGGAAACTCAGCAGTATTATTTATCTAGAAAATAATTTAACCATAGGTGCATTTACCCGCGATCGCGTAGAAGTCTTAACAATATTATCTTCCCAAGCAGCAATCTCGATTGAAAATGCTCGTCTTTATCAAACTTTAGAAGATAAAGTCAAAGAGAGAACCGCTCAACTGGCTAGTGCTAATGAAGAAATTATTGCCCTGAATGAAAAACTCAAACAGGAAAATCTGCGCATGGGTGCAGAATTAGATGTGGCTCAACAACTACAGCAAATGGTTTTGCCTAAACCAGAAGAACTTGAGATGATTGAAGGCATTGATATTGCAGGCTATATGGACCCTGCTGATGAGGTAGGAGGTGACTATTACGATGTACTGCACGCTGATGGTGTAGTGACTATGGGCATCGGCGACGTGACGGGACATGGTTTAGAAAGTGGCATTTTAATGCTAATGACTCAAACTGCCGTTCGTACTCTTCAAGAAACTAAGGAAAGCGATCCCGTGAGGTTTTTAGATATCCTCAATCGTACTATTTATCGCAATGTGCAACGGATGGACTCTGATAAAAACTTGACCCTAGCCATTTTGAATTACTCAGAAGGCAGAGTTAGTATCAGCGGACAACATGAAGAAACCATTGTAGTCCGAGCTGGAGGTCATATTGAATGTATTGACACCATGGATTTAGGTTTACCCATTGGCCTAGATGATGACATTGCTGACTTTATTGATCATACCGTCGTTGAATTAAATTCAGGTGATGGGGTAGTTCTTTACACCGATGGTATTCCTGAAGCTTTTGATATTAATAAAGAACAATATGGCATGGAGCGGCTTTGTGAAGTGATTAGTCACAATTGGCAGTATTCTGCTCAAGAAATTAAACAAGCAGTTATTGATGATGTGAGAAAGTTTATTGGTGAACAAAAAGTATTTGATGATATTACTTTGGTGGTACTAAAACAGCAATAGATTTTTACTTAAATAGTGATCGCTGTTTTATTTAAGGTAATGCGATCGCATTTTTGATTCTTCCAAGCTACTATGAAGTTTAGGTCGTTGCTACAAGATCACAAGATAAAATTAGAAGGAAATCGCTAAGACAGGAAAAGAGACATTTATTGATAATTTGTAGTTGTTATGGTTCAAGTACTTTTACCATTAGATAAAATCAAAGAATTTTGCGATCGCTGGAAAATTGTCGAATTTGCTTTATTTGGTTCGGTTTTAAGAGATGATTTTCACAGTAATAGTGATATTGATGTCATGGTTGAGTTTAATCAAGACTCACGTTATAGTTTGTTCGATTTAGTAATTATGGAAGATGAATTAAAAGCAATTTTTAATCGGGATGTCGATCTAGTAACTCGTAAAGGAATTGCGAATAGTCGTAATTATTTACGTCGAAACAATATTCTTAATTCTGCTCAAACTATTTATGAATCGAGAACAACAATTTCTTCTTGAGATGATATCGATCTGGATACTGTTTGGGAAACAGTGAAAACAAGTTTGCCTATCTTGATTGTTGAATTAGAAAACATAGTTTCGTCTTAATCTGATTAATATATTTATTTAGCGATCGCTTTTATCCATTGTGAAGAATTTAATTAGTTAACGCGATCGCAAAGTTGAATATTTACGTTGATTGCTATTAGCTATTAATTAAGTTTTGTAATTGAAAAAATAGTCTGGTATTCAATCTTTGTAGGCTTTTGCTAAATACTAATTGCCTTCTACAGATTAATTATAGACAATCGCATTTTTTAATTCTTCCAAGCTACAATTATTAAGAGCTATTTTTTTATAGATACAAATTTTACACTAATGATTATTAGAGTAGTTATCGAATGGGATGAATCAGCACAAGCTTATTCTGCTACTTGTCCAGAGCTTAATTTTATTTCTTCTTTTGGAGATACTAAGCAAGAAGCGATAAGTAATTTAGAAGATGCTATCAAGTTAATGTTAGAGCCAATTCCTGATAATTTATATTCCAGTGATTCCTCGTCTGAGCAAATTGAATTAGTTTTATGAGGAAGTAATTGATGTCGCCTCGCACTCCAAGGTTAACTGCAAAACAAGTTATCAAACAACTGAAAAATGCTGGATTTATTGAAATAGGTCAAACAGGTTCACCTCTAAAGTTATTCAATCAAGAAACTCGTCGTACTGCAATTGTTCCTATTCATAGTAGTAAAATAATTCCCATTGGCACTCTTAAAGCTATTGAAAAGCAGTCTGGTATTAAGTTATTGTAGCTTTGGCTAAATAGCGATCGCAATATAAGGATTAATTTTAGAGGCTATCGCATTTTGTGGTGTTTTGCTCAGTCAAACCAGATGATGATTCTTACTGCTAATCGCAACATGAAGGGAAAAGACTCTTTAGAGCAAGTAATACGTGAAGAAAATACAATGGCTTCATTGCCTGTAGTTACTATCGGAGATCTTGAACGTCTTGATGAGTTTGACTATCGAGAACGATGTGTAGATCGCATGATTGAGATTGTATTGGATATTGAAAACTATAAAGGAGTCGGTCGATTATTTATTCCCTAATTATTGTTGATCGCATTACCTAATTTTTCCAAGCTACTATGAAGTTTGGGTCGTTGCTACAAGACTACAAGCTAAAATTAGAAAGAAATTGCCAAACAGAAAAAAATGAAAAATCGCAGCTTCACTATTATTATTCATAAAGAAGAGGATATGTATATTGCAGAATGTCCTGAAGTCGGTACAGTAGATCAAGGTGAAACAATAGAACAAGCTATTACAGGTTTAAAAGAAGCTACAAAATTATATTTAGAGGAATTTCCTTTAGCAGAAAGTTCTCCCAGATATATCACGACTATGGATATTAGTTATGCCTAAATTGCCTAGAATTTCCAGTAAAAAAGCAATTAAAGTATTAGAGAAATTAGGCTTTCAACAAGTTCGTCAGACTGGTAGTCATGTAGTTATGAAAAAGATAACTTCCGATGGTCAAATTGGCTGCGTTGTACCGATACATCGAGAGTTAAAGGTTGGAACTTTAGGCGGTATTCTCAGAAAAGCTAAAATAACTCCAGAAGAGTTTATTAATAATTTGTAATTTAATTCGGATAAAATTGTTCCCAAAATTATAGACTTATATTTTAAGCATATTGAAAACAAGCTTGGATATCTTCTACCTCTAGATCGGGATAATAGTCTCGCAAAATATCATCAAACGATAATCCCTCATTCTTCAAATCTTATTTTAGTTTATTTGTTTACGTTACATACAATATGCGATCGCATATTTGATACTGTGACGCGATCGCTTTTATCTGTAGTGAGGCATTTAATTAGTGAAGGCAATTACATGACCTAACACTTCTATATCAGGACGAGAAAGTGCTTTGATTAAATCTTTTCCTGACAAATCTCGTGGTAATTTCACGAAGCAATAACCTCATCTCGAACAATGTGTAAACGTATTACTTTCGGTTTTTGTTCTTCTGTAAAATGGCAGTTAACTGCATCACGAATCATTTCTTTGAGGCTTTCTATGTCTTCAGCTTGTGTAAATATAGATTCTCCTAAAGCTCTAGCTATATAACCGCCATCAGGATCTTCTTCAACGAGAAATACAATTTCTGTCATTGTTAGTCATGTCTATAGTTTATTCTTCTTGATTTTAAAATACTTTAGTTGGTTATTAAGTGCGATCACACAGTCATAGATCCACTGAGCGCATAATTTAATGCTTAAACTAACTGCACAACTTTTTAATTACAATAATCTATTATCACAAAACTTAGATTTAATTTCCTATAATATCAAGAAAAATATATGAATTTATCAGAATTTGCTTTTAGGATTATTTTTTTGTTTATTCCAGGTCTTATAGCCTTTAACATTGTTAGCAATCTTACCTTCCATAAAGAATATAAGACTGCTGATATTCTACTAGGTTCTTTGACTTATGGATTTATATGTTATTTGATTTATTTTTTCATATTCATCTTCATAAGTAGTGAATTAGGATTTTCTAATCAACCAACTTTTTATTTTGCAGAAAATTTAGAAAATATCAAAACACAATTAGATTTTAAGGAAATAACTATAACTACTCTACTTGCAATCCCTATAGGTGTTGTTTTTTCAGCCTTCGTTAATTCTAAGTGGTTGTACAAATTTGCCAATAAAATAAACATCTCTAACAAGTTAGATGATTTAGGAGTATGGAATAGAGCTTTTGACTCGGAGTTAAATCACTGGATTGTTATCAGAGATGAACAAGCAGATACTATGTATCAGGGATGGGTTGATTCATTTTCTGATGGTTCAGATGAAAAAGAAATATTGCTTAGAGATGTAAAGGTCTTCAGAGAATCAAACGCGGAATTACTATATTTAGTTCCAGGTTTATATATTTCTTTCAATAATAAAGAAAATATTAAGATTGAGTTTCGATCTTGGCCATTCACCGACAATATAAGTATGGATTCGGTAAATGAGCAATTAAGTAATTAATTAAATAAATTGGTTATGATGAATATCAATATAAGTTATCATGAACATCAAAATACAAGTTATCCTGAACATCAGGATACAAATATAGCTAGAGGAGGGAAGAAGCAAGTTCCTCCCGAGCCACCACCACCACCTCCTAAACCGCCAAAGAAAGAGAAATCTTGAGCTTTCAAATTTCGGTTATCCCAACACTTCAATTCCCACACTCTACCTTCATAAAGCGTTACAGTCAGAAGATATAACGATTAAACTGCAATATCTCATATATGACAAACGCAACCATTACAAAAAATCCTCTATTAATAGGCAAAGGCTTACCTCCCTTCGATAAGATCGAACCATCCCATGTAGTTCCTGCAATGACTGAACTACTCAAGGAATTAGAAACAGATTTAACCAACCTCGAAGCCAATGTAACTCCTACTTGGTCAGGCTTAGTCGAACCCCTAACAGCAATGGAAGAGAAGTTAGGCTGGAGTTGGGGTATTGTAGGACATTTGATGGGTGTGAAAAATAGTCCTGAACTCAGAGAAGCCTATGAGACAATGCAACCTGAAGTGGTGAAATTTTACAATAAACTTTCCCAAAGCAAACCTCTCTACGAAGCTTTTAAAGAATTACGCCACAGTGCAGACTGGGATAAGTTTGAATCAGCACAACAACGTATTATCGAATCTTCCCTCAGAGATTTTGAACTGTCTGGTGTGGGTTTAGAAGGAGAAACTAAAGAGACATTTAACCAAATACAGTTAGAGTTAGCAGAATTATCAACTAAGTTTTCTAATAATGTTCTCGATGCGACTAAAGCTTTTAAACTAAAACTTACTGATAAAAAAGATGTAGAGGGTTTACCCGATAGTGCTTTAGGTTTAATGGCGCAAACCGCTAACCTCTCCCCCGACCCCTCTCCTACAGGAGAGGGGAGTAAAGAAGATTCTTCCACCCTCTCAGGGGGGACTGAGGGTGGTCAAGCGACTCCTGAAAACGGCCCTTGGGTGGTAACTTTAGATTATCCTAGTTACATTCCCTTTATGAAATATGCGACTAGTAGCGAATTACGGGAAAAACTCTACAAAGCTTTTCTGTCTCGCGCTTCTAGTGGAGAACTAGATAATAATCCTAATATAGATCGCATTTTAGAATTAAGACAAGAAAAGGCGAAGATTCTTGGCTTTGATACCTTTGCCGAACTCAGTTTAGCTCGGAAAATGGCTCCTGATGTTGAATCAGTAGATAAACTTTCCGAAGAATTGCGAGTTGTCAGTTACGATGCAGCACAGAAAGAGTTTGAAGAATTAAAAGCTTTTGCCGGGGTAGAAGATTTAAAACATTGGGATACTACCTATTGGTCGGAAAAGCAGAAAGAAGCTAAATTTGATTTTAAAGAAGAGGAATTACGTCCTTATTTTCCTTTACCTCAAGTTTTAGAGGGTTTATTCGGTTTAGCAAAGCGAATTTTTGGGGTAACAATTACTCCCGCCGATGGACAAGCGCCAGTATGGCATGAAGATGTGAGATATTTCCAAATTGATGATGAAGACGGTGTAACTATCGCTCATTTCTACCTCGATCCCTATTCTCGTCCCGCCGAAAAACGCGGTGGCGCTTGGATGAATGATTGCATTGGTAGGGCGAAAATGATCGTAGAGGGCAAAACCTCAACTCGTCTTCCTGTAGCTTATTTAATTTGTAACCAAACTCCTCCCGTAAAAGATAAACCCAGCCTCATGACTTTTATGGAAGTAACTACTCTTTTCCATGAATTTGGTCACGGTTTACAACATATGCTCACCACTATTGATTATGTTGGTGCAGCAGGGATTAATAATGTGGAATGGGATGCAGTGGAATTACCCAGTCAGTTTATGGAAAACTGGTGTTATGATCGCCCGACTTTGTTTGGCATGGCAAAACATTATGAAACTGGCGAGACTTTACCCGAAGAATATTATCAAAAACTCTTAGCTGCTAAAAACTATATGAGTGGTTCTGGAATGTTGCGTCAGTTACATTTTGGCATGGTAGATATCGAATTACATCACCGCTATCAACCAGGAGGAGAGGAGACTCCTAGTGATGTGCGTCATAGAATTGCCGAAACTACTACGGTTTTAAAACCCCTACCTGAAGATAAGTTCTTATGTGCTTTTGGACATATCTTTGCTGGTGGATATGCCGCAGGTTACTACAGTTACAAATGGGCGGAAGTTTTAAGTGCCGATGCTTTTGCCGCTTTTGAGGAAGTTGGTTTAGATAATGAAGAGGCGGTTGCTACTGTGGGTAAAAAATATCGCGACACAGTTCTTGCTTTAGGAGGAAGTTTACATCCGATGGAAGTATTTAAAAAATTCCGCGGCAGAGAACCCCAAACCGAACCATTATTAAGACATAGTGGTTTATTAGCGACCGCATCATAATTACTTTTGTCAGGGTGGGTATTGCCCACCCTAATATCTTGAATATTTGATATTTGACACTAATTTACGGGAAAGTCATCTTCTATATTACGGACTAATCGACGACAACCAGCACAATCACAACCATAGAGATCAATCGCTTTGTCTCCTTCGCGATCTACACTTTCGATCATTGCTGGGTCATATTCACTACAGCTACAGTCAAAAAAGGGATAGTCTGTGTCGCTAGCAGGAATTTCCACCGCCGCATTAATATCGGATATGGGTGCAGTAAAAACATATTCGGTCGTACTATTTGCTTGAGCAGGATTAGTAGCAAGCAAAGTTAAAGCAATCGAACTAGAACAGCCTAAAACAGTTAATAATTTGCGATCCATGACTATTATTATTGATTAATGTGTTGAAAGTAAGCCGTGGCTTAAAGTCTAGCATAACAAAAGTTTTATTAAGTTTTTTCCCCATCTTCTTAATCTTCCTCAATCTTCAATTGTTCTTTCTATTGTTCTAAATTGTGATGATAAAGAGTCCGAATGGGATAAGGAATATTAATATTAGCTGCATCAAGAGCTTTTTTGATAGCTATTATGGCTTGGGTTTGAACGTAGCGCACTTGTTTTTCTTGTGAACTAGTCCAATAGCGCACCACAAAATCAATGGAACTATCACCAAAATTAGCTAAATCAATCTCGGGAAAAGGTTCCTTAAGAACTCCATCTAAATTTTGAATAGTTGCTGTTAAAATTTTAGTGGCTTCTGGTAAAGAAGTATCGTAGTCTACCCCAACCCCTAAATCGGTTCTTCTAAAAGAATATGCCGTAAACACTTTAACCGCATTGGTAAAGACTGTAGAGTTAGGCAATAAAACTTTTTCCCCGTTATAAGTATAAATTTGAGTAGTACGAATACTGATATGTTTGATGATACCTTGATAGCCATCAATAATTACTTCATCCCCAATAAGAAATGGTTCTTCAATTAAAAGAATAATCCCCGCTAGAAAATTTTTAAAGATGTCCTGAAAAGCAAAACCGACCGCAACCGAACCGACCCCTAAAGTTGCAACTATATCTCTCAATTCAAAACTGGGAAAAGCTAAAACACAAGACACTAAAATGCCTAATGTCCAGACTCCAACTTTAGCGGCTTTTGTTAAAAGCACCTGCAAAGAAGTGCTTTTAACAACTCTTTTTGTGGTTTCAGCTACTATCTTTTCTGTAATCTGAACTGCATATTTTGTTAAAAATAAAATAATTACAGCTGATAACAAGCTAGGAAAATGTTTAATAATCTCACCTAATAAGTCATGCAAACTATTGACTACAGTTTCAATAACTCTATTCACAACTAAACCTCAGAAAGATAGTGACAGTATGTTTTAACATTTTTTAATGCTTACTGTTAAGTTGTTTTCTGAGAGGAAATTAGTATTTTTTATTAAGAGATTTTTGGTTAATGGCTAATTGATAACTGTTATTGATTCCTTTATTTGAGATCATAACCAAATAAATTAGCATTCACTTCCGAGAGATCAAGATCTCCTAAACCATATTCCTGCCAACGCCGAGACACTATTTCTGCGGTGTCAGGATCGGACTCTAAAGGTTCACCCCATTCATGATTTGTCTCAGGAGGAATTTTGGTTGTGGCATCAATTCCCATTCGTCCGCCTAAACCAATTTTGGCACTGGCAAAATCTAGAGTATCAAAGGGAGTATCGGGGAGAATAAAAACATCACGGGAAGGATCGACTTTGGAAGAAATTGCCCAGACTACCTGACGAGGATCGCGAATATTAATTTCTTTATCCACCACAATGACAAATTTAGTATAAGTAAACTGGGGTAAAGCACTCCAAAAAGCTAAGGCAGCTCTTCTAGCTTGTCCAGGATAGGCTTTATCGATCGAGATAATAGCTGCTTTATAACTTAAAGCTTCCATTGGCAAAAAGAAATCGGCGATTTCCGAAACTTGCTGGCGTAATATAGGCGTATAAATGCGGTTAAGCGCGATCGCCATCATCGCTTCTTCTTTAGGGGGGCGACCACTAAAAGTAGTAAGATAGATAGGATTTTGACGATGCGTCATGCAGTGGAAGCGCACCAGAGGAGAATCTTCCACCCCGCCATAATAGCCCATATGATCGCCAAAAGGGCCATCGGGTAAAACTTCACCTGGCGTAATGGTTCCTTCTAGAACAAATTCTGAATCGGCGGGGACTTCCAAATCTACTGTTTTACATTTAGCAAGTTTGACCCCGCTGCCGCCATACAAACCAGCAAATAACCATTCTGATAAATCTACAGGAATCGGGGTGGCTGCTGCCATAATGATCAGAGGATCTACCCCTAACGCGATCGCGATTTCTAGTTTTTTTCCTGCTTCGGCGGCTTTGCGTAGATGTCTGGCACCTCCCCTGACTGAGAGCCAGTGAACCGTCATGGTTGTCTTAGATTGCAATTGTAAACGATATACCCCTACGTTCGGTGTCCCTGTGTCACAATCTTTAGTGATTACTAATCCCAGAGTAATAATTTTCCCTGCATCCCCCGCATAAGGACGAATCATCGGGATTTTGCTTAAATCTAAATCTGCTTCTTCAATCACTACCTGTTGGCAAGGAGGAAAAAAGTCTCTTCCTGGTTTTGCTTTAATCACATCAAAGAGAACTTTCCCAAAATCTACCGCTTGAGATATCTTCTTCGGCGGTTTCGGTTGCTGCAACATGGCTAACTTACTTCCTAAATCCTCTAACTCTTGAGGTTGTTGCATATTCATCGCCCAACATATCCTTTCTACTGTCCCCATCAAGTTTACGGCGACAGGGAAAGGTGAGCCTTTAACATTTTCGAATAATAATCCAGGACCTCCTACTTGCAGCATCCGATTAGAAATCTCTGCTATTTCCAAATCTCCATCTACCAAAGCGTTGATGCGTTTGAGTTGTCCTCTTTCTTCTAAAATTTTAATGAATCCTCGTAAGTCCCTAGCCATAAGTTAAGAAATATAAAGTTTACTTTATTTATTATGAACTGATTAACCCCTGACGGGGAAGTCAAAACTAATTCCATTCATTAAAACTAAATAACTTAGAGCTATTTAAGGTAGCGATCGCTCTATACGATTATATAAGTAAGCAAATTTAAATTACCCTATAAGTAGATTTACGAAAATAAATTACCTAGTAAAGATAGGGAACAATGAAAAAGGATTTTCAATTTTCAATTGCAATGAATAATCCAGATTTTATTGTATTAGCCCAACATGGCTGGTCTGATAATGGTAATGATATGGGTAAATTAGCCCAAGCTGTGGCAACGGCAGAGACTTTCGTAATTGCCCCAAGTTTAGGCGTATTAAAAACCTATTGGCGCATCGAACCTTTAATTCAAAAATTAGAAAAAATTGCCCTCGAAGCCATTAATCAATATCCCAAGCTTTCTCTGCGCATGATGGGGCATTCTATGGGAGGTTTAATCTGTGTTGAATTGCTCCATCGTCATCCTGAATTATGGCATCGGATACATTCTCTAGTTGTCATCGGTTCTCCTATGGGTGGCTCTTATATTGCCAGAATGATCGATCCCTTGGGAATTGGCATTGGTATGGCTCGGGATTTGGGGAAAAACCGTCGCGAAATCGCTACCAAGATTGCCCAAAATATCCCTACTTTGGCGATCGCAGGTGACCTCGGTTTTGGCACTGATGGTTTGGTAACGGTGGAGAACACTAAATTTACTAACTCCAAGTTTATCCTTATTCCCGGAGGCGCTCATGCAGCCTTGAAACGCAATCGCAGATTAATCCCAATTATTCAAGACTTTTGGCTCAATCCTCAAATATCTGATGCTCCAGAAGATAGTTTAGTGACTAGAATAATTCAGCGTTTACAAAAGGTACCAGGAATGACCGATGCCCATTATCAGAATTTTGAGCGATCGCAATCTTACTACATCTTTCCTGAGAAAATTCAGATTCGTACCTGGAAAAACTCAGCAGGAGTAGATTATGTGTTTGTCGCCGATGACTTAGGAAAATGTCTGTATGGCGGCTATGTCGGTTGGTTACACGCCAGCCAATTACGCCTAACTCTAGCAGAGTTAAAAACAATTGCGCTGTTATGAATATCGCTGCAAAGTACCCAGATAATTATGACCAAGTTAAAAGAGAACTTTTTACTTCAAACCCAGCTTTTTCCGCAGCCAAGTAGCACCCATAAACAATAGGGGAGCGATCGCCAATCCCGTAATAATTAGATGTCCGGGAAAGTGAAAATATAAATACCACAGAATTGACTACTCACCCGCATAAATGACGGGTGATTCTAATAAGGAAGTTTCGTGACGGCTTGAAACGCCGTCACTACACATTTTATTCTTATTAGCTGACCAGAGCTTTAATCTCTGGGGCGCAGTCAATAACGCCCTACTCACTCGCTTAAGGTTTATGCATTCAAGGCTACTTAAGTTTGTGGCTACTTT
>JASJDR010000242.1 GCA_030065615.1 Xenococcus sp. MO_188.B8
GGAATTATTGGTCAAGCAATTCAATTATGGTTAAGAGATTGTCGTGCAGGGAAAATTAGTTAGATTAATAAGTAATTAGATAAAATTAAATTTATGGTTAATAAAATATGTACAATAACTAAATAAGTTGAATATAAAAAATTAAATTCATCAAAGAATTTTAGCAATTAATTAATAGCTGAAGCGGTTGTTGCTGTCAAGTTTTCTGCTCAGAGATCGCCTAATGGTACTTAATAGAAAAAATACTAGATTCTTACTATTTTTATTGCCAAAAATTGAAAGATAAATAGTCTCTAATTATACCACAAAATATTTAGGCAAGAGTTCTATGGATAATTGCTGATTTGTTGGACTAATTTTACGTAGGACTCTACAGGCGTTTTTGATTTAGAGGAAATCATTACGGCAAAGCATTCAGGAGGGATATCTTGAAAAAACTGCTGTAACTGCTTTTCTTTCAGAGGTGTGGTCCCCCAATAGTCATGAGATACTTTCTGGGAGTCCCAATATTGACCAGAGTTTTCTTTTAACACTTGATCCACAAAAATACCGTATAGTATGTATTCTGAGAAATTCCAACAACTAGCGATCGCTTGAATCCAGGATTTTTGCGTAACTTTTTCAATATGTTGATGTAATTGCAAGACATTATCTCTTTTCCAGATAATGAAATTACCCACGTAATTAATTACAGGATTTTGATCACTAAATTCGGCAAACTGGGGCAAGTTTAATAAAGATCTTGCCGTATCATACCAAGTATATTCAATTGCTGTATTCCATAGAGACAAAGGAATACTTTCTTTAAATAGTTTTACTTTCCCGTCTTTAACAAATTGCCTATGATCAAAAGGTCGCACAAATGTGACATCAGAATCAACAAAGATGAGAACATCTTCTCGAATATGGTTGGCAATTTCTAATTTAACGATTTGTTGAATTAACCAATTACGAATAGGTAGAGTTTTCAAGCTAAACCAACCATTTTTAATCAGGGGGATTTTTTGAATCCACCAAGGCAAAATAGACTCAACAGTAATTACTGTCCTATTGGGATTTGATAGCTGCTGAAATAACTTAAAATCTTTTTGATCGACTACTATGTAGTGACTTATGTCAGAAGGAGCAAATTTATCAACACTTTCTGCTAAGAGGCGGCATCTAGCAAAATCTGGCTTGTAACTAGGAGTAATTAGGCAGCATTTTAATTGAGACATAAGAAAGAAAAATAAGAAAAATAAGATTTATTGTGATGTGCAGAAAGAATAAATATACGGCAGATCGAAAAACTCAAGTACATGTACACAAGTATATTGTGAAGCATGGATGTTAAGCATAAATGATACTCTTTTTTCTGAGCTATTCAAAATTACAATAAAAACTAGTATTATAAGACTGTAAATTAGCAAAACAGTGGTAGAGCAAATTCCGGCTCCCTCTCATTTGCTAGAAACACCAGCTTCGATTTAAATTGTAAATCTTACTTAATTTGACTTTTGACTTGCCCGTAGGGCGCTGTTCACTGTCTAAGCGCGGCACGAAGATTCCCATGATGCTGTTCTAATAATTTTGTCCCCTCTTCTGCTTCTAAACCAGTCCAATGCATCAACAACGCCAATTTAACCTTTTGACCACTACGCTGTAATAGTTCTTCCGCTTCTTGGCGCTTTAAATCAGTTAGATCGCCAATAATTCTCAAAGCGCGATCGCGTAGTTTACTATTAGTAACAGAAACATCTACCATGCGATTGCCGTAAACTTTTCCCAAACGCACCATCACCCCTGTAGAGATAATATTCAAAGCCATCTTAGTGACAGTACCAGCTTTGAGTCTCGTAGAACCTGCGAGAATTTCGGCACCAACAAGTAACCGAATATCAATATCCGCAGTGATGGCAACTTGTTCTACGGGAACACAACTTATGGCAACCGTCGTTGCACCTCGGGATTTAGCTGCTTTTAACGCACCATGAACATAAGGAGTTGTGCCTCCTGCGGTAATGCCAATTACCACGTCTACATTAGTAATTTTATGATACGCGATCGCTTGTGCACCATCTTCGGGTAAATCTTCTAGCTCTTCAGAACTCTTAATTAAAGCTCCTGCACCTCCAGCAATAATTCCCTGTACCAATTCTGGAGGAGTACAAAAAGTAGGAGGGCATTCTGCTGCGTCTAATACCCCCAAACGACCACTAGTTCCGGCTCCAATATAAAAGATTCTGCCTCCATGGCTAATAGCTTCGCTAGCCGCATCAATAGTTTCGGCTAAAGATTCCCGAGCATTTGCGATCGCTGTTATCGTTTTCGCATCTTCTTGATTAAACAGATCAACTATCTCTAAAGACGAGATACTATCAAGGTTTTGGCTGTTGGGATTAATCTGTTCGGTTAAGAGATGCCCTCGGGACTGTAATTTATCCATAAACTCTGTTTAATACTATTGCCCAAACTTTACCTCATTGCAATCAGAACTGCTATAGGAGTTAACTTTCAGTAGCGCAAAATATTACTGATTAACTGATAACTGTTCACTGTTCACCGTTCACTGGTTATTGTCCAAAATCCACTCGGAACTTCTTGAACCCAAATCTAGAGGAATACTAACAGCCTTCCCTAAACGAGGTTTTTCACGAGTTTTGGCAATAAAAGATCTAAACTGTTCTTCAACACCCCAAGCATTAAGGTAATTCGCCACAGCTTCCAAATGCTCCATATATTCAGTTTCCGAAAGGGGAAAAGAAGCCTGTTCAAGAAAGCGCCACATCACTTGGAGGTAAATCTTTCCTTTCACTTTGCGCAGTTGCAGATCAAAAGAATAACCCCATTTTTGCTTTAGTAATTGTCTTAATTGTGTAGCAGTCATAATTATTTCGCATTTTTTCAGGGGAGTGGTACTCAAACTCTGCAATAATTTAATACAGATAGTTGTTAATGTTTTTAACGACAAGAAACTTTATAATTTTTATAGATCTACTTCTATCTACCTTGGTAGGTAGTTAGATACCATTCTCCAGAATCATGATATAAGAATATCCTTGTCTAGATTCTAGTTTACAAAAGTATACAATTGATGTTTAGTTATGGCTCAAATTTCAGGCTCATCTGATGTTCCCGATATGGGGCGCAGACAATTTATGAACTTGCTCACCTTTGGCACTATTACAGGAGTAGCATTGGGAGCTTTATATCCAGTAGTAAAATTCTTTATTCCTCCTTCTAGTGGTGACGAAGGTGGTGGAGTCACAGCACAGGATGCTTTAGGTAACGACATCATTGTCAGTGAATATCTTGTTGACCATCCACCAGGAGATCGCACTTTAGCCCAAGGATTAAAAGGAGATCCTACCTATATCGTGATCCAAGACGATGGCTCGATTCGCAACTATGGGATTAATGCAGTTTGTACTCACCTAGGTTGTACTGTTCCTTGGAACGCCAGTGAAAACAAATTCATGTGTCCTTGTCATGGTTCTCAATATGACGAGACCGGAAAAGTAGTGAGAGGTCCAGCACCTTTATCCCTAGCATTAGCTCATGCTGATGTCACCGAAGATGACAAAGTAGTCTTTACTCCTTGGGAGGAAACTGACTTCCGTACTGGTGATAAACCTTGGTGGTAGTAGTTGATCCTACAAAAACCATCCGTAATATATATAATTTGGAAATTGTTGATAAAAGAGATGAGAACACCTACACCAATAGCAGTAGGGCGGTTTGCCAAAAAAATTATCACTAGAACAGTGATTTTGGCGATCGCAACGATTGCTATTTTTTTAACTAGTGATCTAGCTGTACCACAATCTGCTGCGGCTTATCCTTTCTGGGCACAACAAACAGCTCCAGAAACGCCTAGAGAAGCAACAGGACGCATTGTGTGTGCCAACTGTCACCTAGCGCAAAAACCGTCAGAAATTGAAATTCCCCAAGCCGTACTACCCGACACAGTATTTGAAGCGGTAGTAAAAATTCCTTACGATTTAGATACTCAACAAATCACTGGAGATGGCACTAAAGGTGGTCTAAACGTTGGTGCGGTATTAATGTTGCCCGAAGGCTTCAAAATCGCTCCTCAAGACCGTATTCCTGAAGAAATGCAGGAAAAAATTGCTGGGTTATACTACCAGGAATATGTACCCGGTGAAGGCAATGTGGTAATTGTTGGTCCTTTACCTGGCGAAGAAAATCAAGAAGTTGTTTTCCCCGTCCTATCTCCAGATCCTAATACTGATAGCAATATTCACTTCGGTAAATATCAAGTTCACTTAGGAGCTAATCGCGGACGCGGACAAATTTATCCTACAGGACTTCCTAGTAACAATAATCCTGTACCTGCTGATGCTGGTGGAGTTATTGCAGCTATTGATACTTCCGAAACAGGAGACTACGAAATCTCTATTAACACTGGAGAGGAAACTGTAGTACAAACTATCCCCTCAGCTTATGAGTTGATTGTTAGCCCAGGACAAGAAATCGCAGCTAGTGATGACTTAACTACCAATCCTAATGTTGGTGGTTTCGGACAAATGGATACCGAGGTAGTATTACAAAGCCCTGCTCGAATTGGCGGGCTGATGGTGTTTATAGGCGGTATTATGCTAGCTCAAATTCTCCTGGTAATTAAGAAGAAACAGGTAGAAGTTGTCCAAGCAGCAGAAATGGAATTCTAATTGATTGAGAAAGCTACAAGCTTTTTGATGATTATATCTTAAGCGGGTATAATGCCCGCTTTTTTTATTGCATTAATAATCAGCAATTCTCATTTGTCATAGAGGTGTTGGAGAGTTTGTAGTTCCTGATGATTTTGATGCACCATTGCCATAGCGATCGCAGTTGTTGTTTTTAGCACTGACGCACTATCTAGAAAGTTTTTGGGCTACCCTTAAAGATACAAGAGATAGACAATTTTGCTATGAGTATTGTTATTTCAGGTCAATTTCAGGACCTTCACTCACCCAACAATGGTGAGACTGATTGGCAAACCATTCAAAGGGTCGAACGCGATATTTGTCTGCTCTACCACCAACTCGCTGAATACTCATACATCATGGGAGACCTCTACTATGGAGATGTGTACGCACTGCCATATTGGGACTATCTCAACCTTCAGACTCTCGAACCAGATCAGCGAGCATTCATCCGCTTTTTAGCAGCGATTTAATCTTATTGTAAAATCTTCCAATACCCAAAGTCTTCATGCAAATCGATATAATAGATTCTTACAACGCGTTTGCAGAACTCGAAACGAACTGGAATGCACTCTACCAGAAAGATCCGGAGGCGCAGTTTTTTCTGTCCTGGACATGGTTCTCTAGAGTGTTTCTCGATCATCCTGACAAGTGTCGCATTTTGGCGGTGAGGCCGGATCAGCCAGATGCTGATTACCTTGGCTTCTTCCCTATCAGAATCGAGACAGTTTGGAGTAAAAGCAAACGCAGCTTTCGCAATCAGATACAAATGGCAGGGACCTTGCATTGGGGGCAATATCACGGATTTGTTTGTGATCCCGATTTCGAACAGCAAGTGATCACTTGTTTCGCAGATCAACTGAAGAAGATGCATTGGGAGAGACTTACGCTCAAATATTTTTATGCGTCCGATCGGCGTACGAATCTTTTCTTATCTCAGTTCTCCAATGACGTGTTTCGCATTTCCGAAGAGCAGCGAATGATGAATAGCGGCACCATTAACAAGTTGATCTGCCCCTATATCGAACTTCCGAAGGACTACGAATCTTATCTGCAAACACTGAGTGCAAATACCAGACAGAAAATTCGTCGATTCACACGAAAATTTGAAAAGTCAGACGACTTGCGTATTACAACCACAAGTCGTGAAACACTACAGAGAGACCTCGATATATTGGTCGATCTTTGGACAGATAAATGGGCAGCCACCCGAGGCAGTGATACCATAGAAGTTATTCAAAAATATCGACGCGTAGTGGCACACGGATTTGAAAGCAATACGCTCTACATGCCCATTTTGTGGCGAGGCGATATTCCGCTAGGTATGCTGGCATGTTTTGTCGACTGGCGAAAACCAAGCATGTATTTTTTTGTGGCCGGTCGTAATGTAAGCAGTGAAGATCCTTTCATTGGGTGGTTACTGCACACGCACAACATCCGCTGGGCGATTTATAACGGCATCAAAAGCTATGATTTTTTGCATGGTAATGAGCCTTACAAATATTCTTACGGATGCAAAGAACGTCATACTAAATACCTGGTTGTTAAAACCAGGTCGAGGAAAAATTTGAACGGCATGTTGGATCCTTCCTCAATCGATTACATGCGATCAAAGACGAATAGACTTCTCCAAAATGGTCGCCTTGAAGAAGCTGAGATGGCTGGTCAGCAAGTCAGAGAATTCATCAGGATAATGAAATCATTGAAGCAGGAAAAAATCAAAAACTCTTTTACAAACCAGCAATTCTCAGTTTGAGATATAACAAGCCATACAGCCATTCAAGATGAGGGAATGACCTCTTACCTTTTACCTCCTATCTTTTGCCTGTCGATCTTAGATAATTTATTTTACACAGCTACATTAAGCTAAAGGTTTGCCGAAGACATTAAGATGATAATTCCAAAACCTAAGCGATACCATACAAAAATCCAAGTACTTCTTTTTTGTAAAAACTTAATTAACCAGGCGATCGCTAAATAAGAAAAAATCGCAGAAGAAATTAAACCAGCAATCAGAGGCCCTAACTCAGTCTGATCGCTGATCGGAAGGTTGGGTTAGCGATAGCGTAACCCAAAATTTCTGCTTCTTTGCTGGATCTAACAATTTCTTGCAGGCGGACGCGAAGGCGAAAGGATCGGGCTTCCCTGAAAGTTGGTCTTGCGCCGCTGAAGATTACTGTTATGTCACTGGATGTAAATGCCAGATATTTGCAGTCAGCAACTGCCATCCGAGAGGAAATCCCTGGATGTATTCAATTGTAGCAAGTACTTCGTCGCGAAAGTCCTTCCCTAATCCAGGTTGCTGCTGTTCATACTTATTTTAGCTGTTTATACTTATTTTAGTTTCGATTGTATCTGCCTTAAACTCAACTCTGCTTCGGTTGCATTATCGAATGTTTTCTTAAATAATTTGGCTACTTTCTAGGGACTTCACTTTTATTTTTTGGCTGCGGATAGAGCAATTAACAGAAATAACTCTGACAATATTATTTTTAATCTACATCACAGCAGGCTAACGCATTTAATGATTTTTATGTCAAATTGTTTGGCCATCTGACATTATGAACTAGAATCCTCCCTCGAATCTAGTAATCGCTTGTTGCTTTCTTCTTGCTCTCATTTAGCGGAAACTAGAGAAGAATAATTTCTGAAATATTTAGTCAATTAACTGCTGCATCAATTTGCTAACACTTTGCTTTACTTGTTCTGGAGTATAGGGCGCGATCGCTTCACGAGAATGAACTGATAGTCGATTCCAAAGACTAGCATCATTATAAAGACGTAATATTTGCTTAGCAAAATCTGCCGTATTATTGGCTTCGAGAACATGTTGATCGGCAACTAAATTCATCCCTTCTGTACCAATTCCGGTAGAAACTATAGGTAAACTATACTCTAGACTCTGACCAATTTTTCCTTTCATTCCAGCACCATATCTTAAAGGAGAAACTGATAATTTATGGCTCAAAAAATAAGAGCTAACATCATCTACATACCCTGTTACTGTAATGCGATTACGAGCTAAACTCATAACTTCTGGTGTAGGGTTACTACCCAACAAAGTAACATTAATAGTGGGGTTTTGTTGCCATACCAAGGGCATAATTTCTTGGCATAACCATAAAACTGCATCAATATTGGGTGGATGGTTATAGCTACCAATAAACAAAATACCTGAACGCTCATCAAAACCGGGAAGACTACCTTGATAGGGAGAATGGATATTGGGAATAACAAACACATTATTTACCGATTGATTCTGTAATATTGTTTGTTCTGTTGGTGTCACGGTAATCGTCAAATCTGACTGATGACAAATTGTTAACTCTTTTGCTTGCATATCAACCCATTCCGCCGCTGCTTCTGCGGTTTGATTAGGTGATATTTCCCAAGCTCTTTTTAAGCGTATATAGTGTAAATCAATGGTGTCATAGATAATTTTAATGTCCTGTTTTTGTCGAATTAAAGATACATATTTTTCATTCAGTTCGGGGCGGCAAATCCAAGCAATATCCATCACAGATAGTCGCTCATTTATTTGTTTGTCGATAGTTGATCCATAACCTTGTTGGGTATATAAAGTTTCTATTTGAAGATTTTGTAATTCTGAATTATAGGGTTCATCCTTGACCCCATTATCGGCGACGAAAATTACGTGATAGTTTAACTCTCTAAAGATTTTTAGAAGATGGAAAAGTCTTTGAGAGCCAGATTCTTTGTCGTAGCAAGGCATATAGCTATCGATCACTAAAATCGTTTTTTGGCCTTGATATTTCCTGGCAGCCCCAGGAAGATTCTCGATGCCTTTATTAGCTAAATATTGACTAGTTTCAAGAACTTGTCGCCATTTTTGCTGAAATTTACCAGCATTAACAGCTTGATATTGCTTAACTCCACTATGGATAGAGGTTCCCGAGCTAACGCCTTCATAGTGAATGATTTCTGACTTGGGTTGATAAACAATTTTCAAACCTAATTTATGACGAATAGCAAAGCAAAGGTCGGTATCTTCATAATATGCAGGAGCAAAATCTGTGGCAAAACCACCTAAGACTTCAAAGATGACTTTTCTGACCATCAGGCTCGCTCCCGAGCAGTAATCTACTTCTCGGAGATAGTTATATTGAGGATCAAGAGGATTTTCCTTTCTACCATAATTCCAGCCCGAAGCATCCTGCCAAATAATGCCTCCAGCCTCTTGTAGCAAACCATCAGGATAAATTAGTTTCGAACCTACAGCTCCTACCGTAGGATCTCTTTGAAGAACTGCTAGTAAACTTTCAATCGCCTGGGGACGGAGCTGGGTATCGTTATTGAGGAAATAGAGATATTGTCCTTGGGCAATCTCTGCACCTTTGTTACAGGAATGGATAAAACCTAAGTTGTGCGGATTATTTACTAAGATCAGACCTGCTACTTGATCTAAAATCTCTTGGGTAGAATCTTCAGAGCAATCGTTAACGACGATCACTTCGACTAGGGTATTTTGGTGAATCTGGTTAGCTAGAGAAGAGAGACATTGGAGAGTGTAGTGTAGCTTGTTATAGACAG
The DNA here is from genome assembly GCA_030065615.1 of Xenococcus sp. MO_188.B8. Taxonomy (GTDB): domain Bacteria; phylum Cyanobacteriota; class Cyanobacteriia; order Cyanobacteriales; family Xenococcaceae; genus Xenococcus. Next base: position 9,240 of record JASJDR010000242.1, read on the forward strand.
GAATAATAATCGATACTATGGGCTGATCGCTGTAAGGCAGAGTTAAGTTTGGTGGGACAGCTAAGTTATTAGCAATTGCTGATTCTGTGAGCGTTGATGTGGGAAAGCTAATCAAACGCTCTACTAACTTTTTTACATCAGTTTCCGGATGTTTTTCCATCAAGGCATTCGTCAAACGGATTGTGGCTTCGACATTTCTCGGTTGTAGTTGCACAGCCATCTGATAAGCGATGATCGCCTCATCAAGATTGTTTTGTTCGATGAGCGCATTCCCTAATCTTAAATAGAGTTCTAGATTATTTTTATCAATCGCTAAAGCTTGATGATAATTGTTGATCTGGCTCGGATCTTGCGCAATCGCCTCCATAAAATACTTCAGTGCTGTTTGTCGATCTCGTTCACTTTGGCGGAACAAAACATGACCTAATTTCTGGTGTAAATAAGGTAAATCAGCTTGAATTTCCGCTGCAGCTTGATAAGCAGAGGCTGCGGAGCGCCATTGACCAACTTTGTTCAGAGCATCGCCCAAATTACAGTGAGCGCCAGCAAAATCAGCTTTCAAAGAGATCGCTTTGCGGAAAACAGTAACCGCTTCTTCTGGTCTGTTAGACTGAAGTAACACCAAGCCTAAATCATTATAAGACCAAGCTGCATCAGGCTTTAACTTAATCGCACGAAGATAGACAGCAATGGCTTCTGACCACAACTGCTGATGACTCAAAGCAGCTCCTAAATTATGAATTGCTTCCCAAGAGTCGGATTTTATTTGCAGCGCTTGTCGATAGCAATTAACCGCTGGTTGCCAATTACTTTGTTGAGAGAAACATAATCCTAAGTTGAAATATAGTTGATAATTTTGCGGATTATGCTTAAGTCCTTCTTGGTAGCAGAGCACTGTTTGGGTAGCTTCTCCCGCTTTGTTCAAGAGTTTTCCTAAGTTAAGATAGGCATCGATTAAGGTCGGCTGTAATTGAATTGCTCTACGATAGCAGGTGATTGCTGAAGCTATTTTGCCTTGAGTTGAGAGATTTTTGCCTAACTGAAAATATTCATCTGCTTGCAAACCTTGGGCGTTGAGCTCAATTGCTTGTAGCCAATAGCTAGTAGCCTGCTCTATTTTGCCTATTTGGGTTAAAACCCGAGCTAAATTGCGACAGACAGCTGCTAATTTGGGGTTCAACTCAAGGGCTTTTTGATAATGAAGAATCGCTTCTCGCCATTGCCGTTTTTTAGCATAGGAATTACCCAGGCTCGCTTGATACTCCGCTGGATCTGTTGCTGGTAAAGCAGCAGTTGTTTGCAGGGCGGCAGGATTTAATCCTGTATTCAATTTCTGCTGGGGAGAATTTTGCAAGAAATGATCCTTGAGTGATAATTGCTTTCTAGCTGAGGGGAGAGCAGGAGTGACAGCAGAATCTTTCAACTGTAGTAGTTGTCGATAGTAAATGGTCGATTCTTGCCAAAGTCCCATTTTCTCTGTAATTGCGGCGAGTCTTTGATAAGCTGGACCAAAGTTAGGCGCCAATTGCACTGCTTGTTGATAATATTTCAGTGCCTGTTGGAGGTTTCCTTGTTGACCAGCTTGCTCTCCTAAATCAAACAATTCCTGGGGAGATTGTGGAGACTGAGGTTGGGACTCTAATTGTTGCGCTTGAGCTAACATTCTTTGTGCCTTTGCAGGCTCTCCCAAATTTTGCCACACCCGAGCTAGATGTTTATAAACTCCGACAAAATCTGGTTTGAGTTCTAAGGCTTTTTGGTAATAGTCCAGAGCTTGTTGCCATTGTTTTTGTTGCGCGTAGAGAGTTCCCAAATTCGCATAGGCTTCGGGAAAATCTGGTTTCATCGCGATCGCTTGGCCATAATAACCAATAGCGCTCGAAAACTTTCCCAGTCGTTGGCTGGCATCACCTAATACCTTGTAAGCTTCTACGAGTTTCGGGTTAAGCTGGAGTGCTGTTTCACAGGCTTGGATCGTTTCGGGCCATTTTGCTTCTTCTAGATAGGCTAGTGCTTGTTCCAGATAAATTCCTGCTGCATTGACTTCTGTCGCTTGAGGATGCAAATGTTTCTTGACTCTGGCTATATGGCTATATACTCCAGCTAAATCTGGTTTGAGTTCTAAGGCTTTTTGGTAATAGTCGAGAGCTTGCTGCCATTTTTCTTGTTGAGCGTAGAGACTACCAAGATTGGCATAGGCTTTGGGAAAATCTGGTTTCATCGCGATCGCTTGACCATAATAACCAATAGCTGTAGAAAACTTGCCGAGTTTTTGATAGGCATCACCCAAGATCTTATAAGCTTCTACTAATTTTGGGTTAAGCTTCAATGCTGTTTCACAAGCTTGAATCGCTTCTGACCATTTGGCTGCTGCGCGATAGCCTAATGCTTGTTGGAGATAAATTGCCGCTGAGTTGTTCTCGGTTGTCGCAACTCGATCACTAATATTTAGTTGTGATTGAATAGTGTGACTTGATAATCTAGCTACTGCTTTTTCCTTGGGGGTATTAATCGTATTTGCTGGCGGTAAATAGGCAAATTGGTTTTGATCTTGCTGAATATTATTCTTTGGTGCTGCTCCTGGTAAAATTTGTTGATTTTTATGGTCAGAGGTTTCTTGACGATAAAGATTGGATT
>JASJDR010000243.1 GCA_030065615.1 Xenococcus sp. MO_188.B8
TTTTAAAGTAAAATTTTCTAGTTGTATCAAAAAAAGGGGTGCGATTCGTTCTCGGCGAAGTTGAGTTATTGACATCTCAACTGAAGACATTCAATTATTTTCTGGTAGATCTCGTAACGATCTTTTGCGATCGCATTCTGAGATAAAATAAGAACTGAGAACTGGCGATTACTAACATGGTCAGTTATTTAATTCAGTCCATAGAAGTTTAATTTTATTATCAAATCCTCCTCGTATTGATCGCTTTTGTTTTTGAATGTTTTTAACTGTCTCTTTCTCGATTCCAGCAGCCGCCAGTAGGGCATCAATTACTTCATAAATGTCGGCTAGTTCCTGGGCTAATTCATCAGGAGAAGCGATCGCAGCTTCATTAGCTTCCTCTAATAACTTTTGCTTGAGAGCATCAATATATTCGGCATCCGATAAAGTTAATATTTCATATTGATTGTTAGAGGCGCGGATAATATCGGGTATCTTGTCACGGACGAGTTTGTTATGTTCGGTTTTCATTTAAAAAGCAGGTGCATCTTTTTCTTTAATTTGCCATGTTAAAGCTTCTGGGGTTGCTAGATGACCCTGAGCTTTCTGATAGTTGTCATTTAAAAACTTTCCTCTATCTTTTTCTGATTTACCAGTCTGTCTAATTAAAGTGTCTCGCAAAGCTTTACTCAATGCCAGCTTATAACAAGCTACATTTTGGCCGAATAAAATATATCGATCTCCATTAATCTTCTAAGTTGGGCTCAATACTAAGAAAAGGTGATGTTGGGTAATTTTGTGTTACATTGCTGTGAGAGCTACTACTTCACTATTTAATAGCGATCGCCTAGACGCAGAAGAACGTCAGATGTGGAAAGGGTGGAGGAAACAAAAGCATGAGAAGCGACTGAGATTACTGGACTTAAATGTGACAAAAATCTGAGATTCAGAAGTAGAACTAGCGATGAACAGTTTAATGTCGAGCGCAGACATCAAGATATCAGAAATCATTATTGAGAAAATCAGGCGAGAACGACGAGACCCTTCGGGTAGCGCTGCCCCTGAGGGCGGGGATGGGGGCTCAAATAAAAGCGGTGCCGGGATGGGGGAAGTATTGACTAGTAGTTGTTCTGCTCCAAGTCGAAGATTAAATGTAATTTCCCCCATTCCCGCCCCGTCGAGGTTTCCTCGAAAGACAGCCCCTCACCAAGAGACAGGATTAACTAGTGATACGAATTCATCAATCACTCTTTAGCCCCCATCCCGGAGCAGACCCTGCGGGTAGAGCTTCGCAAGCGCAAACGCAAGCCTTCAAGAGCGATCGCACCTTGGACGATAAAAGATGTTTTAAAATTACTTTTACAAGGTAAAAATGAAACAGAAATAGGTAAATCATTGAGTATTACCTATTACACTGTGAGCTTCCATTTGACTGCAATTAGAAATAAATTAGATGCCAAAAATAAATCAGAATTAATCAATAAATGTTGGAGCATGGGTTTAGCTTACGGATTATCATTTTCCTGTGATGATTCATCTTGGCGATGACCAGAAATATAAATCGCTTGCCCTGCTTGATGTAATCCTCGAATAAGCTCTTGAACTTGCGGTTGGGCGGCTACGGCTGATGAATCGTTCATTTCTCCCGGCAATGGTAATAACCTTGCTGCGGCTTCTATTCTCTGCTCCAATTCCTTAGTAATCCAATCTTGATTCTCAGTTCCTTCTAATAGCTCATTTGATTTTTGTGCCTGTAGCTGTTCGCACCGAGCAATTAGTTGATCTTTAAGGGAATTATCCCATAGCTGTTCTGATTGTTCTGCCCTTTGCCGATCCTTTTGTGAAACAGGTATTTTTAGTTTGTAAGGAAAGAGCGCTTCTGTAGCATTGCCATAGGCAGGAGAAGTAATGACACATTTTCCTTGAGGAAAGCGAAGAATTTCATCTGATGTAATTAAGGGTTTCTTGTGAATTTGTTCGCTCCAATTAACCGAACGGCTACCCTGTCTACCCATAGATCGCCCTGTAGAACGGTTTTTGAGCAGGATTTCCGTGTCTCCATATCGCTTAGAATAGCTCTCAGCCGTCTCTAAATCTCCTGGATTAAAGAGTAAGTGGGTTGAAAGAGCTGAAGAGATCGCTTTGCCTTTTTGATTACCATAAGCTTCATAGAGTTGGTTCAGACTTTGAATACCAATTATCGGGACACCGCCATTACTGCGATATTCGTTCACATAGTTAACAGTACGATCTAAGTAAATTGAGGGAAATTCATCCAGGGAATAAACATAGGGACAATCCCTCTTTTCAGCTAAATTCTCCACTATGCAAAGATGGATATTAGCAGCTAATAAAGGTGCGAGTATCGATCTGCGTTTGTCATCTAGTTTGAATACCGTTAGCTGTTTTCTCTTTTGCTTGAGGGGAATGGTACTTCTGCCAATAAAAGCTCGAAGTAAATCTTTCTGGATAAAAGCACTGTAGGTAGATTCGGCGGTTGCTTTAATTCCCGCTACCGTCTTCTCGGCATCCTTACTTGAGATAAAAGTAGCAAAAGTAGAAGCAATCCAAGGATCTAATCGATGTTCATCTTCGCGATAAACGGCATATTCCAAACGCTGGATGAATTGGGGCAAGCGAGCTAAGGCATAAACCATTGCTAAGTCTGGATATTCACTAGATTTGGCTAGCTGAAGCAGTCCTTTAGCCAGCATGGCCCCATTCTGTTGAAAGAAAGAGTCTCCTTTACTATTTCTAATCCCAGGGGAATTTTGAATGATTATCTGACCAATTTCTCCTGCCATCACCGCATCTTGGGGACTAGCCATAAAGTCGAGAGGATTGATAACGCCACTATAGGGTTCGCCTAGAGCAAAAACTTCAACGCTATAGCCGTAACGAGTCGCTAAAGCAGTATGCAATCGCATCTGAGCGCCCTTTTTATCATAAATTAAAACTGGTAAACCCTGTTGATACGCACTCTCCAAAACACGATCGATTACCGAAAAAGTTTTCCCAGAACCAGGTGAGCCAATCACTAAAATACCCCGTTCGGCATGGGGAAACCAGACTGTAGGAGAAGCCCCTAGCATTGTCTGCCAACTCGCACCAATTCTTCTTAACTTTCCTGGGAACCAATAATTAGGCGTACCACTCCACAGAGCGCAGGGTTGACATTTACCTTGTTTGACAGTTTCTATCTGCTTGATAGCTCTTTTTGTTGCCTGTAATTTGTCACCATTATTGGCAAATCTACCACTAGTTATTTGGTTTTTCTTCTTGCCTAAAAATAGAGATACAACTAATAAAAAAACTAAAATTCCCAACATCGTAAGCAGATCGGAATTATTTAAGATCTTTAAAACTTCTGCCCCAGTATTAGAAATAGTTGAAGCATTAGCTGTAGCTATTATATTTGGCTTATTAAAATCTTTGATTACCATAACTGAGATAAATAAAATAAAGCAATTAATCCAATTATTCCGACTCGAAACCAATTAGCAAAAATTGCTGCTTTTTTACTAGGTCGAGGAATATTTTTCTGAGCTATATTTTTCATTTTTGATTAAAACTGAAATTGATATTTATAGATTACAAGAAAATTAAGTTATTTGAAATTGTTATATCTACCTTCTTGACTAATCAAAATTATTTAATAAATTTAACTAGCTGGTTTTGAAGATTGTCATAGTTTCAAGCAAAGATGAATCCCAAATAACTATCTCTTTCTTCTAAGACAGAAGTTAAATCTCTCAATGCTAAATTTTCAAGGAATAGTAAAATCTACAAACGATCTCAGGTTAAACGGAGAGCCAGCTAAAGCCTTAATCAATTTTTTATCTAAGGTTAACAAAGGTGCATTAACTCGGCGAGATAATGCGACATAAGCAGCATCATATGCAGAAATGCCAAAATTGATTGCCAGACTAACAGCTTCGCCCATCAATTCTGATGTCGAAATAACTTTGAAGGGAAACCTTTTTAAAATATATAAATCTGTTTGTACTTGAGAAGCAGGATACAGTTCAGCACGGACGTATTTCCAGAAGATATTCGCAATTTCAATGTAAAACAAATCAGGGATAAAAATTTCTGTTTGAGGATTGCTAAGAGTATCTAGGAGTTGCTTAGTTTTAGCAGAAAGAGGATCGCTGATAAATCTCTTAATTCCGACGTTCGCATCGATTACACAGTGCAAAGAGTTACTCATCGCTCTCGATCCTCTCTAATTAATTCTGTGCTATCTGGTAGCCCAAAATCTGCTGGATTAACGCGACGATGCCGATCTATTTCTGCTTGTAGCTGGGGAACAGCTTTCCGTCTTTCTTCCCAAGTCGGATCGGTTTCGGGAGAAATAAGAAATTTTAATTTTTCCTTTGGTTTATTTAGTGATTGTTTGAGCAGAGCGATCGCTTGTTCTTTGACGCTACAATTATTTTCGGTGGCAAGTTGTTCGATTTGAGTTAGTAATTCATCGGGAAGGTTATCTATATTTAAAGCTGCCATGATCTTTGTTCACTTAATGTGGATTCATTACATTTATCTTCATTTTTAGTTTCCTATAAAAAACCGAGTTAATTGGTTTTCTTTTAATTTGTTTTTTCTAGATCACCTCACTGTAAACTTCGTTCAGTAATCTTGCCACCGCGCCATTTAAACTTGCTGTACCGACGTACTCAGCATATTCATTCAACTTTTTCCAAGTTTCCTGACTTAATCGCACATAAAACTCGCAACCCATCCCTTGTACATAATTAACTCCTTCTTCAACTTGTTTGTGGTTTCCGTTTTTATTTCCAGAAGCAACTTGTCTTTTCCCTGATTTAAGCTTTCCCTCAATTTTAGCTACAAGATCGGAAACGACCTTCCCAGATGGAACTCTACCTTGAGCAGTTTCTACTGCTTTACGCCAAACCTCCCTCTGTTGTTGAGGTTCGAGCTTTGTCAAAGGTCTACATTGTCTTTCTGAAGTAGGTAGAATATCTCCCACATTCTCTAGTTCGGAATTATTTTGTCTCCCATTGGGGGACATTTGAGAGAGATTATCAATCACAGAAGCTGCATCAATCAAACGATAGGGATGAGAACGAGTAAAGCCAAATCTATCTTGGCAATATTCTTTAAAAGTTTTATGCGTAGATCGATATAATCTTCGCTCTCGAAGTTCTCTTAACGCAGAGCCGGCTACATAGAAGGCTCTTTCTACTTGCCTCTCTAGCCTTAATCTGTCTCGTTCATCCTCCAAACTCAGTTCGTCATCATTGACTATTTCAACTGGAGTATTCTCCGGTTCTTTTGAGTCAACTATTGATATCATTGAATAGTGCCTCCTACTAGGCGAAAAAGAGATCGCAAGAAGGCTCCCAACCATGAAGCGATCGCTTAATTAATCTCTACATTCTCATTATATACGTACATAATGAGAAATAAAAGCTGATTTTCAGTTTTTTGCTAGATAATGTAGGTGTGAAAACAAGGCAGTATGTAACCAAAAAATGACAGATAACAACTATTCTCTTGGCAAGCATCCCAATAGTTTGGCGAATTTGAACTACCGTGGTGGGAGACCAAAAACTTTTGATTCTTCTAAAAAAAGAAGAAGTGTATCTGTTACTGAAGAAGGATGGGAAGGATTGCAACCAGTTATTGAAGAGTTAGGTTGTAAGAGCGTTTCTGATTTTTTAGAAAAAGTTGGTAGAGGATTAGTAAAGATTAATACTTCAGCTTAAATACTTAAGCTTTTATTCCTTGGTAATGTTGCTAATCTATGTTTAGAGATTTAATCCAAACTCATACTTATTAATCAATATAGCAATCACGATATCGTGCATTTCTTCAGTTTTAGAAAAGCAAATTGTTTTCCTTTGTAGTCTTTTAATTCTGGTTCTTAATGAATATGTTTTTGTTCGATTTTTTGGGTTTTCTTTTTGCTAATTTCATGTCTATCTTCAGGCAGATGTCTTCTATAAGCTCCTAATTCATCCGTACAATAATGTTTAATCTCAAAAGGTTCTAAGAGGTTTTTCAGTTCCAGAAATACTTCGTCTTTTCGACGACCAAAAAATTATTCTCTACAAAGGTTCATTTACCCTTTTGATTAATGGGGCTTTTTTTCACTAAAATACCCCGTTCGGCATGGGGAAACCAGACTGTAGGCGAAGCCCCTAGCATTGTCTGCCAACTCGCACCAATTCTTTTTAATTTTCCTGGGAACCAATAATTAGGCGTACCACTCCACAGAGCGCAGGGTTGACATTTACCTTGTTTGACAGTTTCTATCTGTTTGATAGCTCTTTTCGTTGCTTGTAATTTGTCACCATTATTGGCAAATCTACCACTAGTTATTTGGTTTTTCTTCTGGCCTAAAAATAGTGATACAACTAATAAAAAAACTAAAATCCCCAACATCGTAATCATATCGGAATTATTTAAGATCTTTAAAACTTCTGCCCCAGTATTAGAAATAGTTGAAGAATTAGCTGTAGCTATTACCGAGGCTTCTGCCTCGGAAGGCAGTCCTAAAGGATACCGCTGCCCCTTCGGGTAGAGCAGACCCTTCGGGTAGAGCTTCGCAAGCGCAAGCGCATAAGGGCAGGAGGACGGGGCGTTCAAGCACTTGGGGTCTCCCCAAGTGTCAGCCCCTCCAGGAGGCAGAAGGTTCAAATTATCGTCTTCCCTTCTTACCTTGTGGATACAAGCTACTCCCTTTAAAGAATTCCCTTCTGCCCTCTGCCCTAAAACTTCTGCCTTTGAGCGCAGCTCATTTGGCTTACTAAAATCTTTGCTCACCATAACTGAGATAAATAAAATAAAGCAATCAATCCAATTATTCCGACTCGAAACCAATTAGCAAAAATTGCTGCTTTTTTACTAGGTCGAGGAAGATTTTGATGTTTTGTAGTTTTCATTAATGAAATGGGAATTATACAGTCTCTAAATGATTATTTTTATACTCAAACAATTGCTGTTGAACTACAGCATATTTACTATCATCTGCTGAACTAGCAGGACGGGCATAGTAAGCTTTATTGCGAATCGCCTGTAAATCCTCAGCATCGCGAATTGAAGCTTTCTTAAACTGGGAAAGCTGAGCTAGCAAAGCATCAATAGTTACCGCAGGAGTAACAGCAGCAGCCAACCTCTCCTCATCGCTCAAATTACAGTAAAACTCAATAGCGCAGCGAACTACAGCGTTGGCTATCTCCACAGGTGTTGAACCTTGATATCCCTTGAGCAGACGATACCAATCTCTCTCCGACCAAGGATCTTTCCCTTCGCCAAACTGAGCCGGAAAATATTTAGCTAGATGAATCAAGAAAATATCTCTGATTGCTCCTCGATGCGGCAGATCGACGAACCAAATCCCGCCATCATCGAACCGACGCTTAATCTCAGATGGTAGTAATTGAATGCGGTTGACTGTAGCAATCATCAAAGCATTACTAGTATGCTCCTGCATCCAGGTCAACAATCGCTGGGACAATCGACGACTGGCTCCTCCTTCCGACCAACCAGTAAAACCCTTATCAAAATCATCAGCTAAAATAACACAATTATCCAGACAGTCAGCAACTTCTAAAATCTGAGCTAATGCCCGATCTGGGTTATCTGCACCCAAAACATTACCCCAAGATAATCCCAAGAGAGGATAACCTAAAGCTTTAGCCGCAAGTTTGGCTATTAAACTTTTTCCCGTTCCTGGAGGTCCCATCAATAGCATCCCTTTCGGCGGTCTGAGATTATATTGTCGGGCACCAGATTCATTGAGCTTGACTACTACCTCATAAAGATATTTTTGTAAGAGGTCATTACCCCCAGCAGTCTCAACATCAGGTTCGGCGAAGAACTCTAACCCCAATCCCCGCCAGCGATTTATCTTATGCTCTAATATCTTTTCTATCAACCGATCTGCATCGTTTTGACTGTGGGTTTGTAATAGTAGCTCAATCTCACCATAGGGTAAACCTTGGAGAGCCGTTACCAACTTATGCCAATCTAATTGCTCTTTTAACTCCTCTCCAACTAAGTGAGTTCTTGCCAGAGTTTCTACTTCAGAGCGATCTGGTAAGGGAAGTTTAAATCTTGGGATGCGAGCTGCTAATCTACTACTAAATTGCAGATATTCGCCCAACAATACCAGGTAAACAGAGCTATCTGCCATCGTATATTTACGCTCTAAATTAGCAATTAAAGCTTCTCTTTCTCTAATTACCTGAACATCTAATTCTTCAAAGTTACATAAATCGTCTAATAGATATATTCCTGAAGGGATCTCATCCGATTGTAATAAGAACTTAAGCAGAAAATTTGGCTCTACTGTCCGATTTATTTTTATATCAGGAATCAGCTTAACTTTTTGACAATTATTAATGCTTATTTTTTGTAAACTTTCATATCCTAAATTCCAATAGTAAACAGGAACCTTTAAGTTACTACCAAATCCCCCAAAATAGCCAAAAAGAAAATTAATGTCGATCGGATTTAATTCTACAGCTGTAATTATCTGATTCAGCTGATTTAACCAAGGTTTTAAATGCATCAATCAGTTTAAAACTAAACTATAAATTTTTAAATACTTATTAACTAATAAATTAACATAAATAATTCATTCCTACCATTCCTAAAAAAGACTAATTAATATATTGCTTTTGATTAAACAAAGGCAGAAGTTCGAGGGCAGAAGGCAGAAGTTTTCTTGTTCAAATGGAAAATTAAACCTCAACTGAACCAAGCATCGTTTAGACGTTGGGAAATTAAACCCCTCAAGGAATAAGGGTGAAGCACACTCTTTCTTCCTGCCTTCTGCCTTAAGGGCGAAGCCCATTAATTGATTGCGCTTATCAGCGCGTAGTTAGAAAAATAAATTGATTAAGGAGTTTGATTATGACTACAGCTAGTCGTAAAAATGTACCAAATACCGAAAACAATACGGAAAAAGAAACCAAAACCACAACTAAAGTGACTCCCGAAAAGCTAGCTCTTGCCGTAATCGCTGCTGTTGACAGAAAGTTTAGCGTTACATTAGACACCAAAGAGCAAAGAATAGCGAAGAAAGTTGCCTATGCAGCTAAAGAAATCCTGAGAAAAGATCTTCTTGAATTAGCTGGAAATAACTTCAGCCAAAAAATGTGGGATAAAATCTTTGACACAATCTTTGGTGAAACTAATAATCTCAAATATTCTCCCGAAATGATTGCTCAAACCATGGCAGTTATCTATCCTAATATCCCCAATAAACCTCAAGCAGCAGTCCAATTTCTTATCGATTATTGTGATTCTTTGACTGAACATAATAAGAAACCAGGAAAACAAGATGATGATCTAAGTGATCTTGAGGATTTACTCGAAGACGAAGATCTGATATTTGATTTTGATGATGAGTTAGAAGCTGAGTTAGACATATTAGCAGATTTATACGAAGACTAATTTGTCTCAATCTGTTCCAATAATTGTAAGAGAACCCTATTGCTTAATTGCTTTAGGGTTTTGTTACAATAAATTCTATTTATATATTATCCAATCGCTACAAAAATAGGAACTTACCAACATGAAAACATTAATGGCATTCAGTTTATTAGTTGCTGCATATTATTATCCTGAAACAATGATTTGTCTTTTAATTGGAACTTTGTTCATCCTAGATGTTATTAATAAATGCATTTGTCAGGATAATATCGGTAAAGAAAGCTACTCAATGATCAAAGAAATATTAAACGATGATAGTAGTGAAAATTATCTAATCCATCCTATTAAATGTCAGAAAATTGACTTTGAACATTGGAGTTATCGAGATATCCAATATATATGTCGAACTCATGGCATTACCGGACTAAATCGCCAGAAAAAAGTACTAATTACTGCATTAAATAATCTTTGACCGAGGCTTCTGCCTCGGAAGGCAGAGGGCAGGAGCGGTGCGACCCCGCGTCGGCGAAAGACGCAAGGGAATGCGCACCAAGAGAGGCAGGAGGCAGGAGACAGAAGAAGGTTCAAGTTTCCTTATTCCCTTATGGATACAAGCCCCGTCTTGATCGACGGAAGGAGTAAGGGGGGAGTAAAGCGGATTCCAAACCAGTCCCCTTCTGCCCTTATGCGCTTGCGCTTGCGAAGCTCTACCCGAAGGGTCTGCTCTACCCGAAGGGGCAGCGGTATCCTTTAGGGCTGCCTTTTAACTTCTGCCTTACCGCGAAGCGGTTTGACAAGGAGCTTCTCAGAACATTTTCTAATAAATCACATAATTCAAATATCCAATAACACATACAATGAAAGAATCCCCGCCGACTGACAATCATAATGGGGATTCTCTCGAAAACATATCTAATAGGAGTATAACTTATGGCAATTCAAATAGAATCAGATCTCAAAGAAATTTTAGAGCGCATTGAAAAAAGATTCGATAAAGTTGATGAAAGATTCGAGAAATTAGACAATAAAATTGACCAGTTAGACGATAAAATTGAAGGTATTGATAAAAGGTTAATCAAGGTTGAGACGAAACTTGATGAAGGAATTACACCCAGACTTGATGCTTTAAGCGAACAAGTCAAAGACATCAAAAGCTCACAAATCGCGCAAATCTGGACACTAATCGGCATTCTCTTTACTGCCGTGACAGGATTTTTAATTGCTGTGGGAAAATTTGTCCTTTCAGGCAATAGCGTTTGATATCTTTTCGACCTATTAGTGAAAATCTCCTTCTGCTCTGTTAATAGCTTGCAGTAATAAACCAATCGGTTCGCTAATCTCTACTTTAATTAATGCTTCTTCTAAGGAGCTACCATTTCTGACCGAATTAATAGCTCGATTGACTTTGGCTTGAGTTGACTGCTCGATATTCTCTTGTCTAACAACTCTTTGCCAACCAAAATAGAGATTGTTAGCTTGCAAAACATAATCTATTTGCTCATCAAAGCTGATTTCTTTTGCTAACGAAGGCTGTGGAGTTTGTTTAGTCAGGTATCCCGATAAATCTTTTTCTCGATCTGTGACGGTAGAAGATTCTACAGTTTCCGATATTGAAGAAAGTTCATCGCTATCTTGAACTTCAGTTTCAGTTTCTAGATCGGTCACTGAATTCTCACCTGGCAATTCAAATGAAAATTCTTCCAGAGCCATCTCTGCTAAGGAAGAAATCACTGCCAAATCGATATCAGCAGATTGAGCTGACTCAACAACAGTTAACTCGCTATTCCTGGCTAATGCAATAAAACGCCTGACTTTACCAACTACTGGGTCATCTGCCACCGTAAATTCTTTATTGATTGCGATAGTTAATCCCCGAGCTACATCATCTAGATTAGCAGTACGACCATAACTAACTTTGATAGTATCGCGGTTAATATCAGCTAATAAATTACGAGTTGTCGGTGTAATCTTAACCCCCAAATTAGTAATACTATTACTGTGATTAATCTGAAAATTATAGAGCCGACTTTTTCCAGTAGGATCTACAGTTTTAAGGACTAGATTAGTAATTCTAGTAGTTGTCGTCCCAGGAAAATCTAATCTTTCTATCGGAAGCAAAAAAATAGTTTGAGCCGAACCTGACTGTAACGGAAAATCGGTATTATAAACTACTCGCGAAGCATCACCCAACCCAATATAGGCAATCGCTTGCTCGGTAGCCGAAAAATCAATCACGGCGATTCTACCTGGGTTGACAGAAATATTGACGATCTTAGAAATCGCCAGATCTTGACTGACCTCTTGATAACTCAAGTTTCCTACTATAGATCCTTGTGCTAGCACCGATGGTTGAGTAAGCAATACACTACTCAATACAGTCATACCAGTAACAACTAACGATAATTTTGAGAATTTCATATATAGCACTACGCAGTTGTGTTAGGACAAAATAAACTAAAATTACGATAGAAACCAAAGACTTAAAAAATGCCAGCCCCATACAGCTACGATTTAAGAGCGAAAGCAG
>JASJDR010000244.1 GCA_030065615.1 Xenococcus sp. MO_188.B8
CGAAAAGTAATCCCAACAGTCTTTGATGGAGGGATAGAGGGCGTTGTAGTTCGTCCCATCAGGATTACTCCTGGTAGAGCTAGTAAGAGTCAATGTCATATTTGACTATATTTTTAGTAACTATAGGAACAATCAACAATGGAGAGAATACTACTCACTGCACTTCTCAACCAATTCTCCTGAAGGACATTTACCTGCCCTAGCCCACTTGGGTGTTCGTGATTGGTTTTTTCTGGGTGGGAGAGAAGAGATATGGGTATTTGATGGAGGATATATGGATTATCTTCTCTCTCGCCAAGACTTATAACCTGTAAAATTAGAGACTTCAGGCAATTTGTCAAGCTTAGTTTTTGGTGCTTTTTCTACGAATTCATAGGCTTTTTCAAAATCAATACCAGGCACTTTTCACTTTTTTCAGCGATCGATTTCCAGTAGTAGGCTACATGGCAACCAGGTCAACCGATCGCTCATCTTCCATTCAGGAATCATTAAAGGATTGAGCTGCTACTTTCGGGTCATAACAGTTAGCAATCACAAACTTTTCTGCCACTTCCCTTATATCCCCACTAGTCGCTTCCCAATCATCCCAAAAAGGTAGACTCATCTGACCAGGGACTTTCTTTTTTTGGGGCAATATCTGAGTATAGCTTCTGAGTCACCGTAAGGATTAACTAATGTATATCCATGACAGTTTTTAGTTTGAATCTGGTTCAGGAGAAATAGATAGTCCTCGACATTAACGTTAATGTCGTTATTATAGATTAAGTATCGCGACATTAACGTTAATGTCGTTATTATTATAGTTACATATAGTTATGCCAATAATTACAGCTTTCTGTAGTAGTGGTACGGGGAAAACAACCATAATGGTTCATTTGGCTTACTATGCAGCGATTAAAGGCATCAGTACTGCTTTGATCGAGCTAGATAATCGTAATAGCTTAAAGGCTTGTTGTGGACTGCCCGAACCAACTTTTACCACCAGTAATATTTTTGCTCCTAATTTTCAAGGAGATTATGAATTTCTTCCTCTTTGGGAATCGACACTGAAAGGTAAGGCGCAGGTCTGTCCAGCAATTAGAGAAGATTTGATGAGAACAGAAAAACTCTTGGCTGGAGAATCTTTGGGAGTTCTTAAACTAAAAAATATTCTCAAAAAATATCCTTTACCACATCAACTGATTTTATTAGATGCACCTGGTCAGGAAGGGGAAATGTCCCATTCGGCGATTTTAGCTAGCGATTATATTCTTCTTTCTGTCGAACCAACTCCGAAAGCGATGAATGATGCAGTACAATTTGTCAAAATTTTGCTCAATTACGAGGAAAAATTTGGAGTTAGTATCCCCAAGATTTTGGGCATAGTTGTAGATAAATACAATCATGAAGGAGACAAGGCTCGAACTATCTTAGAAGATTTGTCTATTATCGCAAAGCGTTTAGAAACTAATTTATTTTCTCCCATTCGCTTAAGTAAAGAGTTTTTAAATGCTTATGACCTTGGTATTCCCATTCATCAACATCGTCCTGGTCACAAAGCGGTTCATGACTTTGATGTCGATGGGAATCTTTTTAAGGGAATGAAAGATGAAAAACTTCGGAGTTGGGATAGAAACTATTATGAATCCCTCCCGGCGCTCGCCAAATTTGTAGTAGAAATGATTAAGCAACATGGCTAAAAAAAGAACTAGTAGTTACGCCTCAGACTTTAACAATGTTCTTCAACTTAAAGATAATAAGGAATTAGAAACTGCCAAAGCAAGAATTGAAGAATTAGAAAAAATCAGACAACAATTAGAAAAACAACTTGAAACTTCTACTAGTAATTCTCTAGTTCGGGTTCATAATATTCTTCTAGACAAGATTGAAGTCAATCCCAATCAACCTCGGAAATCTTTTTTTGACATCATTGAGATGAGAAATTTATTACTCGCTCAAGGTCAAAGACAACCAATAATTCTGGTACAAATTCCAGGTCGCGATAAATATACTATCTTTGATGGAGAAAGAAGATATCGTGCCAGCCAAATGTTGGCTCTCAAAGAAATTAAAGCTATTTTTATTCCCTATAATCCAGATACTTTTGAGTTGGATGTGCTAATTACTGCCTTAAATAGAAAAGAAATTAATGCTCTTGATGAAGCCGAGAGTATAATTAAAGTTATTCAACGTTCTCTCGTTTTAGAACCTTTAGAGATAGCAAATAAGCTAAGTAGCTTCATTTCTTTTTTGCGTCGCCAAAAAAAGTTGGAATATCTTTCAGAATTAGCAAGTGATTTCAGTAAGAGAGAGTATTGTTGCCAGCATATTGAGTTTAGAGATGAAGTCGAAACTAGAATTTGTCTCGACATTGTGGATTTAGGGCGATCGCCTATTAGTGTTTCTGGTAATAATTTTCCTCTTTTGAAATTAACTGAAGATTTAAAAGTAGCAATCCGAGAATATGGACTCAATGATAATATTGCCATGAGTTTGAACTTAATTAGTCCCCACTCTAAAAAGCTAAAAGGTAAAATATCAGACTTAGATTCTTTAAAAATTCGGAAAGACTTAGTAGCTCAAATTTTAGAACAAAAATTATCCATTCGTTCTGGTAAAAGATTAATTAATCAGAGAATATCTAAAATTTTAGGATTGGAAACACAACCCTCAAATAAAACTTTTAGTTACCTAGATCGAATTAATGTCAATAAGTTATCTGCCCAAGAAAAAGTAGATTTATTGAGTAAATTAGAAAATTTAGTGAAAGTGTTGAAAAATGGTGGAAAATTTGGTGATAACTAATTGTTTCGTCCTCTCACAATAGAGGTAAAAAATCTTCTTGAAAAAAAAGAAATATTCTAACGGGCTAAATCAAAACTATTCTCACGCTCAGCCAATAGAGATGCCCTAATCTGAGTGGCTTGCTCAAACTTATTCATAATATATGCCTTGGCTTGAGCTTGGTAATCATTTTCTGGCAGAGACTGTTTCCACTGCCTGAGTCGATCACTTTGAGAAAGTACACCCCCCACGCGATTAAGAAGATTATCTGACTTACCGCTTTCAACAGCCTCCTTAATTACCCTCATAGCCACAGCGATATCAACTTTCTCCATTCCTGCGCCACTGAGATTTGGATCTGCATGAATTTGATTTCTCAACCTCTCATATTCTTGACGAAGAACCTGTCTTTTCTGCTCGACACTTGGGGTTGTATTTAGCTTCTCCTGAATCTTGGGGTTTAATTTCTCGAAGAATGCCACATCTTGAGAAGTAAGATTATCTACTTTAGCTTGCCATTCACCATTGGTATATTGAGCTTCTAATTTGGTTGAACCACTAGAGTCCGACAAGGTTAGAGTCTGACTATCACTTTTCCAAGTAGCACTATAGATCTCCCCTTGGAAATTTTCAACCTGTTTGAGCTTGAGAAAATCTTTGAGGATAGGGGATACCACCTTGGTCTTGAAATTCTGTTAATATCCATTTTAGGTAGTATTTTTGTAGTTAAATAATTGTCTGTTTGAACGATGATGGACACACTCTTTAAGAGGAAAAAGACCACTTATTATTATTTTTTTTTCAAGTAGTCTTCCCTCTTTTCCTCCAAACGATCGACTTCAAGATGCGATGCTGGAGATTAGCATAAAGAAAAGTCAAGACCAGGGCAGGGCTTGTAATCATTAAAAGGATAGGGTTCACCGACTACAAAGAAATGGGGTATTATCAAGTCCATCGTTACTCGACCAGCTATGACGAGAATAACTAATGCAACTATAAATCGATTCGAGAAGCCCAGTAATTTCTTCCGTTCACGTTTCTTGTTCTCTAGCACGTCTATTTCTCCACTAATATTTATACTGCCCTCATAGATATCCCCACTACAAATTTTTAGTCCCCACTCAATAGGTACAGACTTACCACTCTTAATGTATTCGAGCTGAGCAACTATTTCTTTTCCTTCTTCATCCACTGCATTTTCTCTCGCCTGGATTAGCATTTGCTCGATAATTGCCACTCTGACTCCTGGGAAGGCATATTTTCGATTCAACTCCTGACGCTCTTTGACCCCAAGGTAAATGTGCCAGTTATCGTACAAGTCTATTTCTCCATCCCAGATTAAAGGTTCATCACTGACAATTTTTTGGCAACTATAAAGCTGACTGAGTAGGTTAACTACTTCTTCTTCTCCCAAATCCTCATCTACGGTACGAAATAATGGCAATCCGTATCTCAAATCCTGCAAATAACTACAAACCTGGTTCAATTCTGAGAAAGAATAGGCTGTTTCTACTCCAAATATCGAAAAATTCCGCGTATATCTGTGAGTTATTCTGATTTTATTCATTTATCTTGCCTACAAATATCTTACTTTCTGCTCCCTTCTCTATGTCTTCAAGGATTTGCCGAGTAATACTATGCACCTCTTGCATATTCTCTAGAGGACTTCCTGAAATAACACCTGATGCTATGAGATCGATCGTCTCTTCGTATTCATGTACGGCACAAAATATTTTGGGAACTCCACTCGTTAGGTGCATATAGTCTACACATTGCCATTCCCCAAATACGGGTGATCCATCTCGCTCTGGCAGCAACAGGTAATGAGCCTAAGCGAAGGAATATATTTAAAACCGCTATTGGCAGGTCTGGGTTCGGGAATTTCAGAAATATACGTCACTAGCAAATGACCTATAAAGACAATAAACGAGAACACAAACATCTTGCCTAGCAAACGCTGAGATAAGCCAAATATTTCCTTCTCCTTATTAATTGACGAATGTAGTCTGTCTAATCCTTGCTCAATCCCATTTATGGCTTCAACTTCAATTGCCTCTACTTCCTCTGCCAAGCTCTCAAATCCTCCCCAAGCATCAATAAACTCTTGAGGTAAATCATGCCGATAAAGGGATACACATTTGTCTACTTCTATCCATGCTTCATTCCTTTTCTGGGTAGATTCTTGTAGCTTGATGATCTTCTTATTTTTTGTAGTACTCATGTTGTTTTCTCCGAACGATTAAAGTCGAATACAGTTTCTCGCTAACACCCAAAAAGACTATTACATCCACCTAAATCCTTTGGCATGGGATACCTTAGACTATGGAATGCGGAGAAAGTAATATAAAAGGTATGGCCTATTGACAATATAAATAGCCCAATAAGCATAACCCTCATCACCGCATCAAACTTCTTGACCAACCGTACATTTCTTATTTCCCCCTTAATTCCCTTTATGGCTTTAGTTTCCATCGTCTTTGCCTCTTTCTCCGAGACTTCAAACTCTCCCCAGGCAGCAACAAGCTCTTGAGGCAAATTATCTTGATGAACCGAGATATATTCATCCAAATTCCGACTGAACTCACCTCTTCTCTGAGAAGCTTCATTTAGCTTGGCGATGTTCTCTTTTATAGTACTCATGTTTTTCTCCTTACTCATTAATTAAAAACAAATCCTGTTGTCTACCCGAAAGACCCGTACAGGATCTAAACCAAATGATTAGAGTTTCCTGAGATCTCCTTGAAAAAGCCCTAAAGGATTAGCTTTATGCGGAGCGGCTTGCCCTCGAATGGGGGTATCCTTTAGGACGCGTCACGCACCGCCCGCTCGGAGGCTTGCCCAAGAGATGGGGGTCTCCTCCGAGTTAGGACGGAGCAAGAAGATAGGACTGGTTCTCACGCTTTAGAGTAGTATATTCGTAGTTAACTACTCTCCTTATAAAACTGCACCAAGAAAGTCAACATACTTTTTTCTTCGGGCATTCAAATGTCTTAATTTTTGCCATGACCAACCAATTATTAATAGAGCGCAAACAACCACCAGCGAAATAGTTAAGACGCTCGAAGTTTTTAGAAAACCTGAAAACAATACCAATCCCACCACACAGAGATCGATAAGATACTTGTAGGGCATTGATTTGCGTTCAATTTTTTTAATCTGACCCCTCAGAAAAGATTTGATTTCTTTCTGCTGCTGCTCTGGTAGAGTTTTGAAATCTTCTCTAATTGCACGCTCAAAATTCATCTGCTCTTGAAATGATTGGATGAAATTTACAATGTCTGGGGCATTTACAGGTTTATCCTCGTAATAATCGACGCTAAATTCATCCAAATGACGATTTATATACTGTTGCGCTCTATTACTTAAATTTTCAAGCAATAACTCTTTCATGATGCTGTACCTTATCTTTGATACGACTTGATTAGAGGGGAAAGACCACTTATTTCTTTTCAAGCAGCCTTCCCCTTCTTTCCTCCAACCGACTAATCTCAGAATCCCTTACACTCTGGACTACCAGGTTTTTTAATTCCCATCCGACAATCTATCCGATTAGCCTTCTCAAGCAACCACTGAACTCTCTGATTAGTGCTTTGGTTAACCCGATGCTGAGTAAAACCAAAATACCCAGTCGTTAGTAGTACAATTGTAATTAAGCCAATTAAAAGATTATCTTTCCAGACCCCACCCTTCTTGTTTAGAGGATTGGACTTGCTTTGATTCTCGATGGTTAAGTTGAGTTTCTTGACCTCGCTCTCTAGTTGGGAGAACCGATTGCTGCTTTTTTCCGTCGATTCCTTTAACTTGGTTAACGAGGTTTGAGACTGCGATTGGAAGTTGGTCAATAAGGTGTTGACTTCTCTCAATTGACTCGTTTGCTCGGCGGAGGCTTCCAGAAATTTGGTCAAGGTGTTGGCGAGCGATTCTGAGTTGCTGGCTAGTCTTTCCGTGATCCTCGCCTTTTCGGAGATTAGATTTAGTGTCTCTTGGTTCGTGTTCGACCATGTTTCTAGTTCTCCTTGAAATCCTTTAAACAATTCCTGCCACTCTTGGGGGCTAGTTTCAATCAGTGTTTCCAAAGTCCCCAATGCTACGAAGATGATAAAAAATTCGTGATTGGGATTCATATTGAACTTCACAATGTAGCTAAGAACGTTGGCTTTAATCGTATCAGAGCGTCCCTTTAGTAGTTGGTCGATCGCCTCGCCACGTTGCTGTGTTTTCGTGAGATATTGCCCATTGCCATTATTGTTACTCAAATTTCCCACTCCTTACTTGAGTTATCTAGAAGCTGTTAGCTATTAGACTGAGGTATTAAACCCCAGGCTAATAGCCATGAATCGATTGGTTTACGCTGCTTCTTGAGTGAAGACTTCCAACTCATCAAAAGTTTGATGTACTCCTTTCAAGAAAGTTTTAACTCGCTGACGCTCGATGGGGTTAAACTCTCGCTCTTCTCTCGCCTCCCCAAATGTAAGACGCTGTTCATTAATCTTTCTGAGGGTATTTTTACCAACAAATTGAGGAAAATCAAGAACTTTTACGTCATATTCTGCTATCTGTTTCTGAATAAAGCTGTCTGATTCCAGATATTTCCAACTGTCGCCATGAATTAAGTTTTTAACCAAAACATGGTCGATTTTTCCTTGGAAGTAATTTAAATGTTCCCCCAACAACCTCACACTAGTAGGTTCTCCACTGCAAACAAACCAATAAACTAACTTAACTCCTTCTTCTTCGGCTATCTCAAATAGGTCATTTTTTTCAAACCAGCCCTTTAGTGCCATGCCTACGTGTGGAGGAAGATTAACCAGAGTAGTCCTTTTCTTCGCTTCAAAGTAGACAGGTCTTGGCTCATTTTCATATTCCTTACTTTCGCTGAAGATGACACTACGACATCCACAATTTTTATAGGCTTCCTTAACGTCAGGAGTAGAACGATCTGCGTCAAATAAAGCAAAATCAATTCCTCTGTCCAAATGATATTGAGCAGCAGTTTTCGCCACTAGCGATTTACCAACGCCACCTTTGTCATTACCGAAAAAATGTAATGTTCCCATGATTCTTTTTCTCCTTGAAAAAGCCCTAAAGGATTAGCTTTATGCGGAGCGGTATCCTTTAGGACGCGTCACGCACCGCCCGCTCGGAGGCTTGCCCAAGAGATGGGGGTCTCCTCCGAGGAACGGACGGAGCAAGAATAAATGTCTACTTATCGGCTAAGCACTAGGTTTAACTAGCTATTAGCTCTTAGCCTGGTTGATTAAATACAAGCGTGCAAGTGTTCTTCTAGATCGTGATGCTATTGTTTGTCTCTTGACCAACAACTTTATTTCTTGATGATGCTGCTTTCTTGCCATTGCTTGGCTCTTTTACTTCAGTTATCCTGGATAGCTTAGCTGTATCTAATGGCTTCATTGATTCAAAGTCTTCACTGCCAACTTCCACTTCGTTATAAAAGACTCCAGCTCGGTCGAAAGCTAGATAGGCTTCCTCTAAAAATGTTTTAACTCGCTGGCGATCGAATATGTTAAACCCTTCATATTCTCTTGCTAGTTCAAAAGTCAATCTCTTTTTTTCGATGACATTACAGCAAGATTTGCCGATGAATTCAGGAAACTCAATAATCTTGACTCCCAATGAGTCAATTTTCTCCATCAAAGACTCTTCCTCTTCTAAGGTTTCCCACTCCTCACATAAGCCCCAGTTTTTGACTAACACATGATTAATCCTGCCTCCGAAGTGATCTAGATATTCCTCAAAGATTTTTATACTGGAATATCCGCCACTACAAACGAACCAGTGAGTAATCTCCACTTGTTCTTGTTCGGCAAAATTAAAGATTCGATTTCTTTCAAACCAAGTCTTAAACGGAAGAGTTATATGGGCTGGAAGATTAACCAAGGTCGTTTTTTTCTGTGCTGCCAAGTAAGTAGATATGGCTTTGTCTTCATGTTTTTTGTCTTCGCTGAAAATGGCATCACGACAACCTACACTTTGATAGGTTTGCTTGACATCAGGATTCCCTCGATCTGCATCAAACAATGAGAATTTAATCCCTCGGTCTAGATGATACTGAACGGCTGTACGAGTGACAAAGGATTTGCCGACACCTCCTTTCTCTCCACCGAAAAAATGTAATGTTCCCATGATTTCTTTTTCTCCTTGAAAAAATAATGTGTGTATGTTTATGGTGCTTAAATGATAGTGAAGTCACTACATCTCAATACCAAGAAGAGAGTTGGTTGTCCGAAAATCGTCGTCTTCTTCCTCTTCTTCTTCTACATCGATTTCATAGTTCACAGATTGAGTTGACTCTCGTTTCCCAGTCAGCATTGAGAGAATAGAGTCAATCGAGCTAACACTTTTTATCCCAAGAGTTTGTTGCATCACATAAAGATATTGAATTGCTCGATTATGGCTATTCCAGTAGCAACCCTCTATTTCTTCAGACCCTTTACCCAACCTGGCTTTTCTTGCATAAGGAAGAAGAAGAATAAGACAAACTTCTTCTAGCTTTTCTCTTCTATCTTGATTGGGTATTGAGTTAAGCCAGTCAACAACTTCGGCTAACGGTGAACTCCGACGTGGTTGAAAACGCATTACTAAACTACAACGATCGCTTTTTTTCACTCTAATTATTCCTCAACGACTACAGCAGCTACTTTCTTCTTCCTTTCTGACGAGCGTTTTTGTCTATTAAGCCTTTCATTGTCATCAATTAGACTCTGAATTAGACAACAGACATCAACAAAACGAATTGGTAAAGCTAAGAGAGCATCCGTATTCGACCTTAAGTCAAGAGTTTTAGCCACTTCTTCAACCATACCTGCACTATTAACTACAGGAGTATAACCATTACTCCCATAGTTAATAGGAGCAGGATTACTATTTACCGAAGGAGCAAAATCATAGTTGAAATACTCTTTGATAAATGGTTCGTAAAATAACAAAGCCCCTCCACCAACATTAAGCTCGGTCAGTGGGTCGGGAAATACTTCTTGAATTAACTTACTTAACTTATGCTCCCACTCAGTACTATATGTAGTTATTGCCTTATCAATATCTTCGACCTCAGCCTTTCTTAGATTTTCGTTTTTAGCCGTAGCTAAGTCTTTAATTGACGAGATCTCTTGCCAGAGAGGACGACCACACCCATCTGATTTGGTTGTCCATTTCTTGGCTAAATCTATTCCTTGGAAAATAGCGTTACTAATGTTTTTTTTACTTTTCTCTTGACTCAGTAAATAGGGCGTGTCTTTAATAATCTGGTCTAACAGAAAAGAAAATCCAATTAAAGGACTTGCTCCATCCTTTAATTTTCCCTGCTCAAAATACAGGGCAGTACAATTACGATCTCCTAACATCAAGATTCCCAATCGCTGTTTCTTAAACCAACCTGCTTGTTCTTGCTTGATCCTTGATGACGCAATTCCGCCTCCTTCTGGGTAGCAGATGCAATCCTGTATTTTGACGCGAATTTTTTGACCTCGAAATTCAAATTCAGAGGAGAGTCTTTTCAGTTCCTCAACCAAAAGCTCTTGAGTTCTATATTCATCCCAGGGCAATAACAAACCCAGTTTGATTTTTAACTGCTTTCTTTTAGATATTCGATTGGTTTGGATAATTACTCCAATTGCTGCCAGGATTTTATAGAGAGCATTTTCATATTTGGGCTTAGTCCTATAATCTTCAGGGTCAAATTCTTCAGCGAATCCCCCCACAGCGATATTTTCATGACTAATCCTAATCCACGCTTGTTGTTCAGGGTTTGGTTGACCAATCCAGTTAGAGCGACGAAGTTTATTTTCTATTCGCTCTGACGACACTTCTGTTAAAGCTGACGACATCAATATTGAATGTATTTTTCCAGTCTTAGGAAAAGAATAAACAATCTTCGTCCCACTATTTCCAGTATCGATACACACGTAGCTATCGATCATTTCTTTTTAATCCGTAAAAATTGACAAGAGTTACCTAAACACACAAAACTACAGATGAGCTATTTTCTGTTTTTAAATTATTTCGACTCAATGTAGTCTTTTATACAAAATCAACATGGCACACGTTTTTGACCCCTGTGTGTGCCAAAGCGATCGACTTTCTCTGATAATAAATGATTTTTGGAAAAATTGCACCCCCTAATCAAATTTAGGATTAACCCAAAGCTCAAAAAATCAACTTTTTAGACAGTTTTTCAAGAGGTCTGGCACACGTTTTTGACCCCTGTGTGTGCCAAAGCGATCACTTTTTTTTGAGATGAGCCAATATCGAACCTGAAATCTGATAAAATCCTTAAAATATATACAGCTACGCCTTTACAGGCTACGCATCTGACTCCCTTCGGTCGTCGCACAGTACGCAAAGATTTTTGCTATAGTTAATCTTTGAAGGGACTATTCTAATTAATTTTTTTACACTTTTTCTGATTATTAAACTTTGTGTACCACCCTGTTCAACTATCAAAAAATAGGTCTATATTTAAGGTATTAATTCGCCCGAAGATCGAATTAGTGCTGAATTAATTCAAGTTACAAATAATTAGCTGTTAGTAATTAGCAACTATCTCTTAGCTTGAATCGATCGTTATCGATTATTGTTCGATGGTTCGTGATGGATGCAAAC
>JASJDR010000048.1 GCA_030065615.1 Xenococcus sp. MO_188.B8
ACCCAAGATTTACAAACTGCGTTGCAAGCAATGATTGTTTAACGATAATCTGTTAAAAAATCATATCAGCCTCAGTCTGAGCCTCAAAAGCATGACCCTCATAAGCGTAAAGATCACTCAAGTTCTTCTGGATATTATCTAGTTCATCTCCTGCGACATAAATATAAGCACCTGGCGTATCTAGACGACGTAAACGATGGAAGTCAGTCCCTTCTCCTGAGCCAGCATCATAAACGGAGAATGCTCGACCTTCTTCTGTATATTCTCCAGAAAAATCGGGATCGTTGAGAATTTGATTACGCTCCGTTTCTCCTACTAACAGATAAGTTCCATGACTGCTACGGAAGCGATATAAATCAATCAAATTATCTTTTTGGGCAGAAGCTGCTTTAAAGGCCAAACCTTCTTCAAGGTAAGTATCACTAAAATTACTGTTGATAAGATCTCGTTCTTCTGCTCCTGCATAAATGTAAGAACCAGGAATTCCTCGGTTTTGGAAGCGATAAATATCAGTATCAAAACGACTTGGAGCTGTGGGTATTGTGAGCAATAATTGACCCCCAGTTGCTAAATTCCCTCCTTTATCAGTAATAACTCCGAAACTAAGGGCATCAACACTAGATAAATAAGCACTTAAACCAGTACCATTGAAATTATGATTTATTTCGGTAATCCCTTCGCTTTGCCAGGTAATATTGCCATTGGGATCGATAACTGCTTCGTTAGTTTTAGAGATGGTTATTAAGCTATCACTGGCGATTTCGTAAACAAAAGTGCCCCCTTGATTATCTTGTAACAGCACATTACCATTTTTATCTACAGTAACACTGTCATATGATCCACCATTATCCTCTCCACCTTCAAGTAACAACTCTACAGTTCCTTCTCCAGTGGGATTATCACCAAAAGTCAAACGATAAAGTTTGCCCTCCCCACTACTAGTCGTAAAGTAGAAAGTACCTGTATTATTGGGATCTTCTGCTAAACCTCCTAGATTTTCAAAATTAGTCGAACGCAGTACCCCTTCATCACTTCCATTGACCCAATCAGAAAGAGCCCCAGCGTTGAGGGTATTGATCGCTTTGCCATCAGGAACGGCATTGGGATTATCTAGAGGATCACCATCTACCAGTACCCATTCCACACTAAAAGTAGTTCCTTCAGTTAAAGTTTCATCCTCCAGAACATTGCCATCATTATCTTTTACCCTTAGTACATAAAGAGCATCTTCTGTGTCCGCAAAACCATCAGCGTTTCCTGGAAATTGGTTGCCTTCAAAAAGATAGATTTCTCCATCACCAAAGGCTTCGAGCCCTAAGACAATTGTTTTACCAATCGGTGTACCATCAGCATCTGCTTCTTGACGAAAATCGAGGGGAGAATAGACCTGTGATTTGGGAAAAGCACCTAAGCCTGAGATCGGCGCTGTAGTACCATTGCCAATGTGGAAATAGGCAATACCATCGCCATCCCGTTCGCCATTAAACACATAAGGTAATGCTTGACCTCCTGGAAGGCGAAACCCAGATTCGGCAATCGATAAAGAACTGAGAGAGTTAAAAGTAAAAGAATCATCAAAACTTTGTTCAAGCCTTTCCTGCCAGGTCAATCCGGCTACGTCGGATTCTAAAGCCAAGAAAGCGGAATTCCCTACAATGAAGGAGTCGTTACCAGCTTCTAGATTTTGTTCGTAGATTCCTGTTTCTGGATTGAGGATATATTCGGCAAAGACTGAACCGACAAAAAGATTTCCCGTAGCTGGATTGATGGTATTTCTTAGAGCATCAGTCCCATCGACACTGGCAATTCTAACGATATCTATGAGGTTGCGACCACCAATGATATCCCAATTTTTATCAAAGGCAAGAAGCGATACTCTTGAACCTGTTAGCTGTCCATCATTAAGTTCTGTTGTTGTTGTTTGACTTAAGTTGTGATTAACAAAAACATAGTTAACTCCATCAATAAAGACATGTTGGACTCCGTCTAATCTCCCTGGAAGAACATAAGTTTCGGTGTCGCTGGCTTTGAGAGGAGAGTCTCCGTCTAATGGTGATTGGTTGAGTCCTGAAACAGGAAATGCTCCAGCTGGATCTGTTTGCAGAAAGGGAAATTCTCCTTCTAGTAAGGGTATTTCATCTCCTATTGTTAGTAGAGGTATCGTATCGTAACCCTCTTGTGATACTAAATATGAATCTGTACTGGTTTTACCATCCGAAATAAAGGCCATAATAATTGACTCCTTCTGAGAAATTTGAACTAAGTTCTAATGTTTATCTTCAAGGCTTAAAGCAACTAGAATATGAATCTTAAATAGCATTCAAGCGAAGTGTATTAATTAGAAATAAAATTTCAATAATAAATGTTAATCAAATTAATTATAAGGCGACTGAAATGATTATTCTATTAAGCTTGTACAAATTTTTTGTATCGAAAGTATGTCACTTCATCTAAATCGATTTTGCCTAAATAAATGTCAGTTCAATAATTTATTTATGAGCATAAGAACAAGTAGGAAAAACTATATCATAAGGAGGGAAGAAATGAGAAAAAACCATAGCAATCTTAAAACAGATCAGGTAAAGTATCTGAAAATTTAACTAGAATATAGTAAACAATTTGCACTCAATAAACAACCTAAATAATTTTTTAGTAATCAAAAAAGATTTACAGAAACTATAAAATCTTTAACTTATGACCAAATTTTATAATTTCTTGAATTAAGAAAAAAGGTTTGATATAAGGCCAGTTTAATTAATGAAAATACCAAATCTCCCCGTCAACCTTATTGATAACCGTTCAAGCGGGCTTAATATTTACGATCTGGTCATTCCCATAGAGGGGATTCAACGTAAGGGATTACATCAATATAGTTGAAATTGAAAAATCCACTCCCCATATCTAACCTTAGTTCATGACTGCCAGCAGTCAGATTTATGCCGTCACTGCTGACATTTGACCAAGACTGCCAGCCATCAGTACCCTGAAAACTTAAGGTAGTAACTTGCTCTTCAAGGGAAACATCCAAACGATGAGGCTGATCAAGCTTGGAGGCTACACGAGCTACCATTTGATAAATCCCGTCTTTAGGAATATCAACATCATAGGTCAACCATTCACCTTCAGCGAACCAACTAACATTAAATCCACCTCCAATATCGCTAGTGGATTCGAGATCGACATCATCATTACGGTAAACCCCACCATTATTGCCAGGAGTAGTATCAAAATATTCTTGGTAATCTTCGGCTTCAATCCGAATTCCTTTATCAAGCGTTAAATTAAGATAAATTTCTGCATCGTTGCCATCATCCCCTGACCAAACTACTCTATTACCTGAGATGTGAGGATGAGAATTATCGGTATCATTTTCGGTTAATTTAGTGGTGCGACTGCCATCATAGAGATAAATATGCGAATCCCCATAGCGATCTAGAGGATAATTTGACCAAACTAGCTTGTTGCCTGAGATTTGTGGATTCAAGTCATCGGTATCATTATCGGTTAGCTGAATGATATTACTGCCATCATAGAGATAAATTTCTGAATCATTGCCGTCATCACCTACCCAAACTATGTTGTTACCTGAGATTTGCGGACTGAAATCAGAGATGTTATTGTCAGTTAGCTGAATAATACTACTGCCATTATGGAGATAAATTTCCTCATCTGTACTATCGTAGCCTTGCCAAACGACATTATTACCTGAGATTTGCGGATTGTAATCGTTTGTATCGTTATCAGTTAGTTGTGTAATATTATTGCCGTCGTAAAGATAGATTTCTGAATCACTACCATAATTAGAGCTTGACCAAACGACTTTATTGCCTGAGATTTGTGGATTTAAGTCATCGGCATCATTGTCAGTTAGTTGAATGGTACTACTACCATCATAGAGATAAATATGCGAATTGCGATCGCGATAGTTAGGATAGTTTGACCAAACGACATTATTACCTGAGATTCGAGGATTGGAGTCATAGGTTTCATTGTCAGTTAGCTGAATAATACTACTGCCATCATAGAGATAGATTTCTGAATCATTGCCGTCATCACCTACCCAAACGACATTATTAGCGGAGATTTGCGGATTAGAGTCATAGGTTTCATTGTCAGTTAGCTGAATAATGCTACTGCCATCATAGAGATAGATTTCTGAATCATTGCCGTCATAAACCGACCAAACCACATTGTTGTTCGATATTTGGGGGTCATAGTCGCTAAGCTCATTATCAGTTAGTAAAAAATTTTTGATTTCACTCTCTTCCTCATCTGGTAAAAGATTAAAGCCAGTCAAGTCGCTGTCCATTGTAGCCCTCTTGGTGAATTTAGCTAGAATGCCTAAGTTATAACTCAATTCAAAGTAATATCAGAGTTTAATTGAAATTTTTATAATCTTGTAAGAGTCTTTTTAGCAATACAAAAAAGCGATAAGAATCATTGATGAATATTTAGCAGATTGTCAAGCTTTAGGGAAAGAACCAAATAAGCCTTTCTCTGGTAAATTTAATTTGCGGATTTCTCCAGATTTACACATGAAAGCAGCAACCCCAGCAGCTTTAAGTGGTATTAGTTTAAATTCTTTTGTTGAACAAGTTATTGAAAATAAAGTATTTAACAAATAAAACAGCGATCGCACTTGATGATTTTCAGAATATGGATTACGGTAAATGTCATGTTTGGCACTATGCCGATGTAATACACAATCAGCTTTTCCCAGTTCACGAATCAAGTCTTTACGCTTCCTATTTCAAAGATAAGCTCCTATTTTCACGTTTCTACTTACCTTGTTGCTGTTTTACTTTTATGAGCTTTTCGTAAAAGTTAGGATCTTTTGCTTGTAGTGGTTGAGGCAGTGCTTCAAATGCTGCCGTTTCTTTTGCTAAAGCATCAATATCAGCGCGATTAGCTAGATAAAAAGCGATCGCTTCATAGACTTGCTCAAGTGTTAGCAAGGGAAAAGATTGATAATTTAATAAACTCGCCTTTAGACTATAGTACTAAATAATGGTACTATAGTGACAATGAACAATAAACAAAAAAAGACTTATAATGCCATCTTTGCCAATCCCATTCATCGTGACATAGTTTGGAATGATGTGGTTTCTCTGATTAAAGCTTTAGGAGGTACAGTGAAAGAAGGTAATGGTTCAAGAGTTCGTTTTGATTTAAATGATCTATCATTAAATATTCATTCGCCTCATCCACAGAAAGAACTAAAGAAGTATCAGGTTAAGGCTATACGGTATTTTCTGATTAATGCAGGAGTTGAGATATGAAATATAAAGGATATGAAGCTATTATCGAATTTGATGAAGAAGATCGCTTGTTTGTCGGTAGAGTAATCAATACCAGAGATGTAATTGCTTTTGATGGCTTATCTGTAAAAGAATTAGAACATTCTTTTCATACTGTAATTGATGAATATTTAGAAGATTGTCAAGCTTTAGGAAAAGAACCGAATAAGCCTTTCTCTGGTAAATTTAATTTGCGGA
The DNA here is from genome assembly GCA_030065615.1 of Xenococcus sp. MO_188.B8. GTDB lineage: Bacteria > Cyanobacteriota > Cyanobacteriia > Cyanobacteriales > Xenococcaceae > Xenococcus. Next base: position 5,496 of record JASJDR010000048.1, read on the forward strand.
TTTCTCCAGATTTACACATGAAAGCAGCAACCCAAGCAGCGTTAAATGGTATTAGTTTAAATTCTTTTGTCGAACAAGCTATTGAAAACAAAGTATTTAACAAATAGAACGGCGATCGCACTAGAAAATCTTAAGCATTAAGCGATCGCTGTATAACAAAGACTCAAGCAAAAAATTCTTCAGGTAAGATGTCGCAAGAACTCACTCCAGAACAAAGATTAACCCAAATTGAGCAAATATTAAAATCTGCCGTCAAACTCAGTCATAGTAATACAGCAAAGATTGATGCAAATGTGGAAGCAATTAAAGCTAATGAGAAATTAATCACAGCTAATGCCGAAGCAATTGCGCTCCAAGATCAAAAAATAGATCGTCTCACTGAGCAGGTTGGCAGAGCTGTGGAAATTTTTCAAGATTCAATGGGGGTAATGCAGAAAATGCAAACTAATATTGAGTTAATGCAATCGGAGATTAAAGGATTACAAATAGAAAATCGTCGCATGCTCGATCGCTTTTTTGGTGAAGATAATTCAGATTAAAATTCCTTACCTATATGACAAACTAATTCGTAGAACGTTTTGATCTCCAGAGGAGACTGAAGATGGTAAACCCTTTTTGTTTCCTTAGCTTGATTTACATACTCTCGATACCTTGGCGTGAGCTTCTTGTGGCATAACCAAACCGTATAATAGCTGTTCAATGTACTTTTCAAGAGCGGGCTATTCTGCGGCCAACTCTCTGGTGGAATGAAAAACCCCTTCAAAAATCGCTTAGTTACCCACCAATAATGCAACATAACTGGTAGATCGACATAGACGAGAGTATCTGCAACTTCCAATCGTTCCCATACCGTATCCAATGATCCATAGCCATCAATAATCCACTGGTCTTGTTGGAGGATTTCTTGATGAGCAGCTTTATATTCCTCATCAGAAACTTCAACCCCGCCTGGCTTATACTGTATAAGATCTAAAACAATCAAGGGTAAACCAGTTAATTCTTTTAAACGTTTGCTGAGAGTAGACTTCCCGCCTCCAGAATTACCAAATACAGCGACCTTCTTCACAGATTTTCCCTCGTTTAAGAAAAAATAACTTTTAATTCATCATTACAAAATTGGGGGCAAAAGGCTTTTCGCCCCTACAAATATCGTCTTTACGCTAGTTTTTTCTACTTAAGTAGTTATATCTGTCCTTTGACAAAGTGAGATCGTAAACATTGCTGCTGCTAAAAATCCTGCTGCTGTGCGAACATGGTTCCAAAATGTCCAATCAGTTAGGTATCTTGCCCATAGTGTTGCCCCTTCGGCACTATCTGGTCTAACAACTGCGAGGGCATCATTCAGCGGGATATTGCCAACGATTGTGACGCCGATTGTGCCAATTAGATAAAGCAAACTTCCCACCAGCCAATAAATAGCACCTGGTTGATCCCATTGCCCTAACAGAGCAATTGTCAGAATAATGCCACCTACAGCAGGGCCAAAGAAAGCAGCCATAAACCAGGGATTAATCACCGTAATATTGATCGATTGCATGGTGGCAATGCCCTGGGCTGGTGGTTGTTCAGCTAGAGCCTTCATTACAAAGGTAGAAAAGGCGTAGAAGATCCCAGCGCTCACAGCACTGGCGATCGCGGTAAACAGCATTAGAGAAAAGCGCAAGTTGAGAAAAGTTACCATAATGCCTCCTGTAAATTGATGTTAGTCTGTTAGTCTGCAAATTTTTAATAAGAAATACTTGGTGTTTGGTGAAGATAAGAATCATCTATCAGTTGCTTCAAGATGAAATCAGCAACATCAGCACGAGAAATTTTGAGTTTTGATGTTTTATCGTTACCAGGAAAACCATGCCGATAATTACCAGTTTGCTCCCCATCGACAAAGGCTCCAGGGCGAACTATTGTCCAGTCCAGATGACTTTGCTTGACATAATCTTCTTGCAGTTGGTGATCGGCAAAAGGTTTTCGTAACAGGAATCCAAACATGATGTACTTCCAGAAGAAGTTCAGATTTTCCCAGCTATCTCCTGCTCCTAGGGTAGATTGGCAGATAAAACGCTGGATACCCTCTTTTTCCATAGCCTGAATAATTTGCTGCGTTCCCTGCGATCGAATTTTGGAGGTCATATTTTGACCTGCTCCCAAGACACAAACCACCGCATCTTGATCTTGTACTGCTTTCTCTACTGATGTTGAGTCCATGACATCTCCTTGAACAACCTTGAGATTTGGATGTTGAATGTCGAGTTTAGAGCGATCGCGGGCAAATGCTGTAACTGTATGTCCCTGCTCTAATGCCTGTTGGACAACCTGACGACCTGTGCCTCCTGTTGAGCCAAAAATAAGTAAATTCATTTTCTCGATCCTGTCTGCTAAACAATTACTCTTTCAGCTTAGGAAAACAATTGAGGCTCAGCTATCTAATTCTTGCGTCAATATCACAATCTTGCGGTCAGTTTTCGTGATTTTCCGATAATTCTGCATCTTAGTCTGCACCATCTAGATAACTTAGCAATAATAAAAGCAGAATATAGATTCGATTTGTTTGTAAATAAAAGTAACTCAAAAGGATCAGCATGATGACAAGCACAACACAGCAGACAGAGATTGCTAATGGGCTTCAAGATTTTGACACTTATATAGAGAAACTTATTGAAGATTGGAATGCGCCAGGAATGGGTGTAGGCATTGTGGCAAAAGATAAAATCGTCCTAGCTAAAGGCTATGGCGATCGCAACTACGCAGAAAAATTACCCTTTACTTCAAAAACACTCTTTCCCATCGCCTCTAACACCAAACTCTTTACCGCTATAGCTGCGGGAATGCTGGTAGAAGAAGGAAAACTAACTTGGGATGAACCAATTCGCGATGCCGTGCCTTCAATTCGCTTTCATAACAATGAGTTAAACAATGCTATAACCCTAAGAGATATGTTAGCTCACCGTACAGGTATTACTCGCCACGACGGTATTTGGTATCAGCGGGACAGTCTTACTCGCCAGGATATCTTCGATCGCCTTAAATTCTTAAAACCAGAGGTCTCATTACGTCAGACTTTTTTATATAACAACCTCATGTATGCTGCTGTTGGCTACATTATCGAACTGCTGTCAGGAAAAACTTGGGAAGAGTTTGTCCGCAAGCACATATTTCAGTCTTTAGAAATGCACAGCACCGTTTATACCATTGCTGAGATGATTCAGCAGTCAGACTTCGGCGTACCGTTTACTGAAAAAAGAGATAGTGATGAGATTTACCAAATTCCTTACTATGAAGAGGCAGAAGCCACAGCTCCGGCTGGAGCAATTAATTCTAATATCGAGGACATATCCCGCTGGCTTATCGCATTAATGAACGATGGCAAATATGGCGAGCGGCAAGTTCTTCCTGCAAAAATACTTAATGCCACCCTAGAACCTGCGATCGCGTTAGCTAACCTGCTGGGAGAAACAAAGGGGTGGTGGGAACTACTGAACCCCGTTTATGGTATGGGCCGTGAGACAGTAGCTTATCGAGGTCATCTGTTAACCTATCATGGAGGAGCTATTGATGGTTTTTATTCACAGATTTCTTTTCTACCTCAAAAAAACCTCGGCGTGATAGTTTTTGCGATCGGTGATCATTGTGCGCCCTTGGCTGACATCATCACCTACAACACCTACGAACGCCTTATAGGTCTAGAATTAACACCCTGGAGCGATCGCTGGTTGAATATAAGATTGAAGACTAAACAAGCAGGCACAGAAGCGCGGTCAAAAGCTGGTACAGATCGAGTTTCCCAAACTACCGCCTCACATTCCCTAGCTGACTACGTAGGTGAATACGTACATCCAGCCTATGGGATTCTCCAGATTACAATGAACGATGGAGATCTTCAATTCAACTTAGGAAGGATTCATCTGCCCCTAACTCACTTTCACTATGATCGCTTTGATACCCCAGATGACGAGCGTTTCGGCAAGTGGTCGGTGAACTTCCTGACCAACCCCCAGGGAGATGTAAACCAAGTAGCAACTTCTATTGATCTAGCAGAAGTAACTTTTACCCGCCAGGCAGAAACTCTGGAGTTGCAACTCTTGAAACAGCTTGCAGGAACTTATGAAACACCAGCAGAGTTTAAGCTCCAAGTCGCTCTCAAGGAAGATAATTTTCTCTACTTGGTATTTCCTGGAGAGCCTGAAGAAAAACTGATTCCTTACAAAAACCTGAGCTTCCAAGTTCAAAGGTTCTCTGACGTAATCTTCGAGTTTGTCATGGAAAATGGACAGGTGGAGGCTCTGAAACAGAAAGATCCGTCAGGGGAATACCTATTGAAGCGATGTTGACGTAGTAGGACGGGATAGTCTGCCACTGTGACTAATTCTGGTACTGGCTGTTGTTTAATGTGAACTATGATCACATTATGTGTTTTGCCCTTAGAATCTTGTTATGCTCTAGCTTCTTCTATAATCAGCATTAGAGCTATTAAGATTGCATTATGAAAAATACTCCTATCCAAAAGTCTGAAATAAATTGCTTATCGCGATTTTCTAATTGCTGGGAGAATATTATAGTCGAGCAATTACAACCAGCTCCTGGAGAGGGGACTTGTCATTTTAATGATGAGCATACAATTTTTATGTCGCTGGCTCCTCGTCCTGTTCCTATGCTGCATATTCAGGGAGGCAAGACTTATACAGGGATGTATGCTCAAGGAGATATTTGCATTACGCCAGCAAAAACACCATTGTTTGCTCGTTGGGATAGTGAGGATAATTATTTGCGGATTCGACTGAAAACTCAGTTTATTGAAACTGTTGCCAGCGAAACTATGGAAACAAATGGCGATCGCTTAGAATTAATGCCCCAATTTCGGATGCGTCACCCCCAGATTGAAGCGATCGCGATGATGCTATTTACGGAACTTCAACAGTCACCTTCAGGTAGTAGACTTTATCTTGATTCTCTGACTAACGCTTTGGCAGTGAATTTACTCAGACAGTTCTCAGTCGCCAAACCTCAGTTGCCAATTTACGAGGGAGGCTTACCCCAAAGTCAACTAATGCAAATTTTGGATTATATTGATACACATATAGATCAAGATATTAAACTTAGAGATTTAGCACGATTGTTAGACATGAGCCAATTTCATTTCAGTCGTCTATTCAAGCAATCAATCGGTATGTCTCCCTACCAATACTTGATCCAGCAACGGGTAGAACGGGCAAAGCGGTTGTTAAAACAAACAGATCAATTTATTTCAGACATTGCTTTAGATTGTGGATTCAACAGCCACAGTCATTTAAGCAAACAGTTTCGGCAATTGACAGGTATGACACCGAAAGAATACAGAACAAATTAAACAAATATATTTTTGTACAGTTAAATTATGATTTCAAAAGTCCCCGCGCCTGTTCGGATGACCAGCAAACCGTCTTGTTAGCCTGACTCCAGCGTTTTGCTGAAGACAATCTTATCTTCCTCTGCTGCGTAAAAGTCCCGAATACGTGCCTCTTCGTTAAAGCCACACTTAAAGTAAAACTTCCGAGCAGGTTCAAACTCATCGAGGCTAGATGTTTCTACTATTAATAAGCGTTCTCCGCGATCTACCAATGTTTGCTCAACATAACTCATTAGAGCGCTGCCATATCCCTGTCGTTGGCGATCGCGAGAAACAAGAAGCATTAGTACGTTCCAAGTGCCACAAGTCATCGGTTCAGGAGCGCAATATATAACTCCCACTAGACCATTTTCTTCAGCACAGAACCAGAGGTCGTTACTGTTGCCACTCAAATAGTCGGCTAAAGTTGCTTTGATAAGCTCCAGTCCATGCTTGTCAAACATTTCAAGTTTTTTGGCCAAAGCGAAAACAGCATCAATGTCACCTGGAATTACTGGTCTAATCATGTAAAACCTTCAATTTTGATAAGAATCTTGTTTCTCTTGGATAACAAAACATCATGAAAATCAATAGCTTTTAATTAAATCTTAATATTGAGAGCAAAAACCTCTTCAGAACGAGAAGTTTTTCTCCTTTCATCCTCTAATGCTTGGTTGGCTGCTTCAAGTAGAATCATTCCCTAAAATTTGCAATGCTTGAAGGTAACTTGTCTTTTTTATGCTGCTGGTCGATATTCAAGCTAGCTACCGGTGAAAGCCTTCAAAGTTTTCCCAGTACACCATAGGTAAGTCTTTAACTGCTTCTTTAAAAGTGCTAGTTGCTGCACCATAGCACTCAATTTCAGTGATAGCGACTATTTCCATTAGCTCAGGTAACTTAGGGCCGACATTAGCCAGATGTGCTAGACTGGCGTCGCTGTTAGTGTAACGTTCGTAGATATGAAGCATTTTCCCGTCAGCACTTACAGACCACTCGTAAGCGATGACCCCTTCTTCCTTTTTTGTCATCTCACAGAATATTGGTGCCAGTTTTTGTAGTTCTTCGAATTTTCCTTCACGAATTTCTGCTTTTAGTATCCAATAAATATCGCTTGTCATTCATGTTTTCCCGTTTGTAGTTATTATAGTTATGTATTAAATTAAGCATTTTTGATGATGAAATCAAGTAATTTACCAGTCCATTATCTAGCTCCTTGAGAACATGACATTTGTAGCCATCAAAATTTTTGCTGGGGTTTTGTTGCCCATGTCTCATATCCTGATTTTCAATGGGAATGCGGCGGTTTTTGGTTGCTCCTTTTCGCAGTATGACTTGTCTTCTTGTTGTTTGTTTATTAATAATACTAAAAATACTGGACGAATTGGAATTTTTGTCTTACAAAACATAGAGTAACAAATCCGACCTAGCAAGCAGATATATCAATTTTCTTAATAATAATCGAAACTTAGATATTTAAAAACAATCGCAAATATCGCGCTCAACTGTTGCCAGATTCCTAAATCATATGATCGTCTCCGAACTCTACGTCTATCCCATTAAATCTTGTCAAGGTATTAAACTCCAACAAGCCGAGGTAACACCCAAGGGATTCCTTTGGGATCGAGAACTGATGGTTGTTACTCGGCGTGGCAAATTTCTTACTCAAAGACAATTTCCTCAACTAGCTAAAGCTCAGATTACTCTTGATGGCGATCGCATTTCCTTGTCAACAGAAGATAATAGTCTAGAAACTTTAACCTTCACTCCCAGCTTAGAAGGAACGGAAATCGCAGTTGAAATTTGGCGCGATAATACGGTAGCAATCGATCAGGGAGATGAAGTTGCCGCATGGTTTCATCGTCTACTAGAACTTGACCAAGACAAAGAATGTCGTTTGGTCAGACAATCAGTAATTCGTAAAGTGCGTCATAAATTGACTTTTAAAGAGGAAAATCCTGTAAGTTTTGCCGATGGTTATCCATTTCTGCTTACAGCCACAGCATCTCTGGCAGAGCTAAACCGTCGCCTCGTCGAAACTTATGAAGAAGCTGCGCCAATAATCCCCGTGAATCATTTTCGACCCAATATCGTTGTTGAGACAGAAACTGCTTTCGAGGAAGACAATTGGAAAGTTATTCGGCTTGGAGATATCAAATTTGCCGTAGTCAAACCTTGTAGTCGTTGCATTATAACGACTATTGACCAAAAAAAAGGTACTAAAAATCCTTTAAAAGAACCCCTTAGAACTCTTGGTAGCTTTCGGCAATTCGGAGATCAAGGGGTTATGTTCGGGGAAAATATGGTTCCTTACCGAGAAGGGATACTTAAAGTAGGAGATAAATTAGAGATCTTAGAAGTCAGATAAAAACATTACTTCCCTCTAGACAACCTTTTTTACTCTTCCTCTGCTGCTGCTTCAGCATCTGAAGCAGATGCTTCTATTGGTTGTGCTTTAATTTTGAGAGTCATATAACGAATTACTTCTTCCCCAAGGCGCATTGCTCTTTCTAGTGGAGCAATTTGAGTACCATCCGCTTGATAATTCATTTGGATATAGATACCATCTAAGAACTTTTTGATCGGATAAGCTAATCTTCTCTTACCTCGATTCTGAATTTGGATATTTTCTGCACCTCTCTCGGCTATAAAGTTTTGATATTTCCCCACTGCTTCCCTAACTTTTTCTTCAGACAAGTCGGGACGCAAAATATACATCATTTCATAGTGATTACTCATGAGAATTAAACTCCTTATGGACTGTAAGGCTTCTTAAATACTCGACTTCAATAGATATATCTAGTATTCAGAAGCAAGGATTTACTATCTTACCAGATTTGATCACAATACAATTAGGTTTTCGATTAACCTTGAGATATGACAAAAAGATATGTTCGAGTAAAAACCAATAACGAATCAGTTTACTACGGCTTATTGCAACCAAATCGGAGTGTGACAGTCTTAGACGCACCACCTTGGTTGAATGGTCAATTAACTGATCTGGATTTAGACGCAGATAGTTATCAGATCCTAGCTCCCTGCGTGCCTTCTAAAATAGTTGCTGTTGGCAAAAACTACGTCAAACATGCAGCTGAAATGGGAAGCAATGCACCAAAAGAACCATTGCTATTTCTCAAGCCGAATACTGCAATCATTCCTGATGGCTCGGGAATTCGTTATCCGAAAAACTCTCAGCGAGTTGATTATGAAGGGGAGTTAGCGGTAGTTATTGGTGATCGCTGCTATCAGCAAAATATTGAACAAGCTAGCAAAGCAATCTGGGGCTATACCATTGCTAATGATGTCACGGCTAGAGATCTTCAAAGAAAAGACGGACAATGGACAAGAGCTAAAGGATTTGATACTTTTTGTCCCTTAGGCCCTTGGATTATCCGCGAATTGTCATCAGAAGCTAAATTAGAGACTTTCTTGAATTCGGAAACCGAGCCGCGGCAATCAGCATTGATTACCGAGATGACATTTTCTCCTGAGTTTTTAGTTTCTTACGTTTCAGAAATTATGACTTTAATGCCAGGAGACATTATTTTGACAGGAACGCCCCAAGGTATTGGTGCGATGCAAAAAGGCGATCGCGTTACCGTAGAAATTGAAGGAATTGGTAGTTTGTCTAACTATGTCGAAATTACTTAAGGAACTTGACTATAAACAGCTTGGGAGATGCCAGGAATATCTGGATAACTTCCCTGAGCAGATTGAATTATCGAGTAGAGACAAACCGCCAAGGCAATGATAAAAATAATCGGATAGAGAAAAGAAGCGATGATCCCTAGTCCCAAAATGCGGAATCCCATACTTAGCAAAATTAAAGCCATATATAGCAGTAAAGCTTGCATCGTATTAAAACGAATAAAATGAGCAATACGCTCATTTCTGACTACAGCCAAGAACAATACAAAAAAGAGAATTAAATCAGCTAAGGGTAAGCTGCTATAAATAAAATTTAAAGGAATCAGAAAAATTTCGATTAAAGTTACTAAAATTTTGGGGATAAACTGTAACACTGAACCACTGAAAGTATTGTAGCTGTAATATAGAGGGATTGAATAAACTAAAGCTGCAAAAATCCGATCCTGAATCGTTGTGGAACCACGCCATGCCATAAGATTGTCCTTGAATATCCGAGTTAAGTTTTTAGTGTTATTTATTTATTAAGGATAACGCAATTCTCCTGCCTGAAGCTCCATGATTACTCCAGTTTCTTTAGAAGGTAACTAAGAACTTAACCATCATACTAGCCAGGGTACAAAATACAGTTCCTGCACCAGTAATAAACAAAATCATGAATAATGTGCTGAAGCAGCCTGCCTATGGGCGATCAATTTCATTTCAGGAACAAATTCGCTAGCGACATGAGAGCCATTTAGGGGCTGGAACTCGCTCCAACAGACTGTTGTTTGACAGCCGCCTTGGACACCGGGATCAAACCTATACTTGGTAAGGTTTCTGATGTTAGCGATCGCAGTTTTTGTGAGCAATAGCGGTTAAGTTCTAGTCAAGAAAATTCCATTGATGGGAAATGCATTGCGATACGCCAGAGATAAATCGGCCCAAAACCTAGTAAAAATATTTCAGTATAGCGCTACGCGCAAGTCCTAAAGGATACCGCTGCCCCTTCGGGTAGAGCTGCGCAAGCGCATATCAAAAGTCAGTAGAGACGTTGCCCTAAAGGATTTCCTAAAGGATACCGCTGCCCTAAAGGACTAGCTTCGCGTCGCGCATAAGCTTCGCGTCCATGCAACGTCTCTACAAAAGTCAAAAGTTTACTAATCATGGGCTGGGGCGTTTACCAATGTCCTAACCAAATTACGTAGTGCTATAAATCACCTTAGAGAGATTTGATTGTTCAGAAACTCAAAAAAAATTTACGTCAAGTTTAAATGTAAATAAACTAAAAATCTTGGCTTTACATAAATTAATTTAAATCATGATTTTATTACTTTAATAAAATATAGAATTATAAAGATATATATACAGTGTTTGTGACATTTTAGATTGATTTTAGTTGTTTTGATAAAAGTTATTTTATTAAGTTTGATTTGTTTTTTTTATAACATTGTAAATTTGTAAACCTTACTACATTTTCTTATTGAATAGGTGCTATAAGAGCAGCTAAGAGAAATTAAGAATTGGATTTTGTATGCAAAGTTGTTAACAAAAATTCAAAGATAATTTTCCCAAATTACTCTATTCTCGAAATGATTTAAATATACTACTTGGTAACTGTGAACGACTTTGCTTGAGGACAACTCTTGATATGAATAAATACATTGCAGAATTAATCGGGACTTTTTGGTTAGTCCTCGGAGGTTGCGGTAGTGCCGTATTAGCAGCTGTAGTAGCTCAAAATTCAGGCGCTAGCGACTTTTTTAATATAGGGATAGGCTACGTTGGAGTTTCGCTAGCTTTTGGGTTAACTGTGCTCACGATGGCATTTGCCATAGGACATATTTCTGGTTGTCATCTGAATCCTGCTGTGTCTTTTGGTCTATGGGCAGGAAAGCGCTTTTCTGGTAAAGATTTACTTCCCTATATTATTGCTCAAGTTATCGGTGCGACTTTAGGAGGCTTAATAGTTTATATAATTGCTAGTGGCAATCCTGATTTCGCTTTGACAGGTTCTAATCCTCTAGCAACTAATGGTTTTGGAGCCCATTCTCCCGGGGGTTATCCTTTGATCACTTGCTTGATCACAGAGGTTGTGATGACCTTTATGTTCTTATTTGTCATCTTAGGAGCCACAGATCGTCGTGCACCAGCTGGATTTGCTCCTATTGCTATCGGTATGGCTCTTACTTTAATTCATTTGATTAGTATTCCGGTTACCAATACCTCTGTTAACCCTGCCAGAAGTACTGGGGTTGCTTTATTTGCTGGAGCAGAATTAGTGGGTCAATTATGGTTATTTTGGCTAGCGCCCATTGTGGGGGCAATTCTTGCTGGATGGTTATACAATAGTGCTTTTGCAGATGAAGGAGAAATTGACGATTAAGGTAGTATTTTTAATTGTCTAATTGTGAAGTAAATTGATTGTTAAACCATGATTATTATTGACAGTCTAAATATCTTATGGCGAGAATCATTCTGATTACTGATTACTCAGGACTAAATTAATTTTTGGGGTTGAATCTTTTCTATCGTTGCTAACAATACGAGGGAAGATTCACCCCATTTTATAATAAATTACATCATATCTAAAAAAGGAACATCAATAATAAAAACCTTATTTTTTGGAACAAGATAAATATTTCCTACTGTAGGAGTTGGTACCCTCGAAACAAAATTTAAATATTCGAGCATAGCTACTTTAAACAATTCGTCCCGTAACATAATAGATATTAATAAAAATAATTAATATCTTTGGTTGAGCTGGTTTGCATGGCAGCTCCCTGAGAGTGCTCGTCACCGGTGTTTCCCGGTCAATTTATTGTTTTCAGCTTCTGAGCAGAGAATCAATTCTTCACCAAAATTACTAGATTCAACTTGAAAAGTGATAGGGTAAATTATGTAGAGTCCCAAAATAAGAATTTGCTGCAGTCTAGTATCGAAGATCAAACACCAAGGGTCAGTGTTATTATTCCTACTTATAATAATGCTCAATATCTTCCCGAAGCGATTGAAAGTGTCCTGAATCAAACCTATACTAACTACGAAATTATCATAATTAATGATGGCTCTACTGATAATACTATTACAATATTAGAAAAATATCAGGATAAGATAACTTATATTTATCAAGAAAATCAAGGAGTTTCTGCTGCAAGAAATCAAGGTATATCTTTAGCCAAAGGAGAATTAATTGCCTTCTTAGATGCTGATGATATTTTCATGGCTCATAAGCTAGAAAAACAGGTGGAAGTTTTTGAACGGCAACCAGATCTCGGAATTGTTAATAGCGGTTTCCGCCTAATTAGAGAAAATGGTGAATTTATTGCAGATATCAAACGATGGGAGACTATTCCTGAGTTGACAATAGAAACTTGGATTTTGCATCAACCAGTTTTGCCGTCGGCAATGATGTTTAGTAAACAATGGCTAGAGAAAGTTGGGGGTTTTGATACTCGTTGGTTTTCTAGTGAAGATGTCGATCTAGTTTTTCGGCTGATCGCTCAAGGTTGTCGAGGAGTATGGCTTCCCCAAGTTACAATTTATTATCGTAGACACGATCGCAGTGCCACTTGGAAAAATTCTCTTAAACAAGCTAGAAATTCTGAAGCAATGGAAGAAAATTTCTTTGCTCGCCAGGATTTACCAGCATCAATATCTAGTTTAAAAAATCAATTTCGCTTCAATAATTTTACTTGGTTAGCATGGCTTTGCTATCAGGGTGGTTTTATCACTGAAATGGCAGAATATTTACGAAAATCACAATTACATGCTTCTTTTTCTTGGTCAGAAATTGTAGTGCGATGGATTAAATGTTTTAAAAATTGTACTGAACTATACGGATATACTTTTGATGTTTATACCTTTAGCCAGTTACCAGAATGGCAAGCAATTGTTTCTCGGTTGCAAATTTCTCCCCTATTTAACAAATATTATCAAACAATCGCTAGTTATCAAAAATTATTAGCTGAAAAAAAACATGATAACCAAAGAGAATTATATGCTAGAACTTATTATCATCTAGGGCATAATATTCTAGAGCAAAGAGATATTGAACAGGCAATTATCTTACTGCGGAAGGCCGTTGAGTTAGAACCGAATAACGCTTGTTATAACAATGAATTAGGTAAAGCTTTTGAAGACAAGTATGACTTGGAAGATGCGATCGCGTTATACCAAAAAGCGTTGCGTATCGAACCCGATAATCAGGAATTTACCCAAAATTTAGCCCGAGTTATCAAACTACAAAAAAAATGGCAAGAATTAACAGAATATTGTCAAAAAATTAATCAGCAAATATTGCCAACAGAAAAATCACTCAAACTATTGATGATTTTTCCCTATCCTCCCTATCCTTCGGCAAAAGGGGGTGCGGCAATTCGAATGTTTGAACAAATAAAATATTTTGGCAAGGATCATCATTTAACAGTTGTATCTTTGATTTTTGATGAATCAGATTATGTATTAGAAGAAGAACTACAACCCTATTGCGATCGCGCTTGGATGGTGAAATTAGGCAATCCCATGAGTCCTAATGTAGGAGATAAGCAACAGCAAGTTTACAACTTAAAAACTTGGAATATGTGGAAAACCTTGCAGCAATTGAGCCAAATTGACTTTGACATTGTCTTTTTTGATTTTATTGTCACCAGTTCTTATTATCCTCTATTTAGCGATCGCTTCACTGTCTTGCATGAACATAACATTGAATCTAAATTACTAAAAAATTGTCAGCAAACTTATAATCAAGAGCTAATAGCAGATTTAGCTATAGAAGTTGCGGCAATCAAACCCTTTGTGAATGCAGAACATGAATATCAAAAATTAGAAACTTTTGAAAATACAATGTGGCCAGAATTTTCTTGGCGAACTGTAGTTAGTGAAGCAGATAAACAAGAATTAAATAAACGTTGTCATAAAGGAGAAACTCTTGTTGTCAAAAATGGTATTGATACTAATAAAATTCAACCTGTTAATAATAAAGAATCTCAAAAAATATTGTTTATGGGAACGATGAGTTACTATCCGAATATTGATGCAGTTTTATATTTTGTAGAACAGATATTACCTTTAATTCGACAAGAAGATGATCGTATATCCTTATGTATCGCCGGACGAGAGCCACCCAATATGATTAAAGAATTAGCAACATCCCAGACCAATATCGAGATTATTCCCGATCCTGAAGATATGAGTCTAGTTGCTCAAGAATGTATTGCTTCGGTAGTGCCATTGCGTCTCGGTAGTGGTACTCGGATTAAAATTCTTCATGCCATGGCAATGGGTTTACCAGTAGTTTCTACTAGTTTAGGTTGTGAAGGTTTAGAAATGATTGACAGCATACATTTATTAGTTCGAAATAAGCCACAAGATTTTGCCGCAGCAGTTATGCAGATTTATCAAGATCAACAATTATGGACGAAGTTAAGAGAAAATGGACGGCAATTAGTGGAAAAACAATATGATTGGCATCATATATTTACTCAATATGAGCAAGAAATCTTAGCCAGAATTCAAAACTTAACATAATTTTCTTGATTAGCTTATCATAAGTCTATAAATTAGTAATTTGCGATGAAACTTCTATTTACTCACCCTAAATCTTTAGAGATTGATGCCTGGGATCGGGATAAAATTGAACGAATACTTTATTCATTATCTTTAAGTAAGAGTCCTCGAAAAGCTGAGATATGTCCAGTTAATAGGATGGAAGAAGCAGACCTAGTAATAATTCTTGAGTCTTGTCTTGAAAAGCCGCAAGACTATGAAAGACTACTATTGAATGAAGATATTGTTCGACTAAAGCCATCTTGCGTTTATACAATTAATTATGAGGATTGCCCGCTCGGTATATTACCTGGTATTTATTCAGGTTTGACATCAAAAAATTTTAATCAGGATTGCCATTTATCATGGCCTCAAGTAGAGCTACCAAATGACTATATAGATTATTATTTAAATAATTCTCTAAGTACTAGAAACCCAAATATAATAATATCTAATCAAAAATTTTTGTTCTCTTTTCGTGGAGCTTGTTCTGATTCAGTTAGAAGATATATTTTTTCGACTTATTTCAATAGATCTCAAGTATATAAGGTGGTTGAAGTAGATAAATGGTACAATCATAGCAAACAAGAAAAACTTGACTATGTTCAAGATATTTTAAATAGTAAATTTGTCTTATGCCCTCGTGGTTTTGGTTCATATACCCATAGAATTATGGAGACAATTGCTCTGAGCAGAGTCCCGGTTATTATTGCCAATGAATGGATTCCATTTAGTATTCCAGAACAAGATTACTATATCAGAGTAGATGAAAGTAATATACCTAATATTGAAAATATTCTGAATGAATATGAGCCATGCTATGAAAGTATGGTTCTATGTGTTAAAGAAATATATAAAAAATATTTTTCTTATCCAGAAAAATATTTGGTCGCAATTTCAAAAATTATAGACCTTCATCTAAAACGCAAAAAAAAACAACTAGCAGGTATTTTTTGAGATTTCTCTAATAATTTGGGAGATATACAAGGATATTAAAATTACTATTAGTGAAGATTTGATATGAAGGAAGATTTAACCAATAAATCTGAAATAATAGCACGGTTTGAGCATTCTGATACCGCTCAAATTTATCTTCAACAAGCAGAATTGTTTAAAAAAAAAGGTGAATGGGAGCAAGCGATTAATGCTTGTCAAAAAGCTTTGCACCTTAATCCTCAAATGGCGGAAGCCTATAAAATTTGGGGCGATAGTCTGCAACAAATGACTAAGTTAGAAGAAGCAATCGGTTATTATGCTAAGGCTCTAACGATCAACCCTAATTTAGTTGAGGCTTATGTTAATTTGGGAGGAATATTTTTTCAGCATCAAGAATGGGAATTAGCTCTGAGCTATTATCAAAAAGCGATTGCCATTAACCCTAAATTAGCCATTGCGTATCGTAACCTATCTCGGGTCTATAAACAATTAGGTAAAGAACAACTAATGCTAGAGCATTGGGATTTAGCCTTAAAATTAGATCCAGCAAGTGCCCCAGCAATAGAACATTATAAGTTAGGCAACATTTTTTTACGACAGCAGAGAAGTTCTGAGGCAATTGGTTGTTATCAAAGAGCAATTACTTTACAGCCAAATTTATTGGAACCTTATCTTGCTTTAGTAAATTTATTAATTAACTTGTCAAGATGGAATGAGACTGTACATTATTGCCAAAAAATCATTGAATTACAATCTGATAATTGGCAAGCTTATTACTATTTAGGTAATGTGGCTCTCCAACAAGAGAACTGGCAAGAAGCGATCGCTTTATGGCAAAATGTGATAAAATTAAATCCTAATCATTGGTTGTCTTTTGTCAGTTTAGCTCAAGCATTCTTAGCTCTTCAAAAATGGCAAGAAGCTATCAAATATGCTCGCCAAGCAATTGTAATTGAACCCAAGGCGGAAAAAGCTTATTTGTACTTAGGAATTGCTTTGTTTGAACAAAAACAGTTTCAAGACGCGATCGCAGCCTATTCTCAAGTTTTCAAGCTCAATCCTAAGATTGCAGAAACTTATTACCATTTGGGTAAAGCATTGGTTACTATAGAAAAATTCTCTGAAGCCGAACTATGTTATCAGCAACTAGCCAAAATAAAACCAGAAAAAGATATTTTATATAATCATATAGGAGAGGTTTTTCTGGGGAAAAGAAAATGGTTAGAAGCCGCTAAATATTTTGAGATTAGTATTAAGCAAAATTCGAATGATTTCTGGTCACATCATCATTTAGGAATGGCTTTATGCGAACTTGGACAATGGGAATGGGCAACTCAAATTTTACAAAAAGCTATTCTGATAAATCCAGATTTTCCTTGGTCATATTTTCATTTGGCTACTGCTTTAGAACAACAAAATTATTTAACAGAAGCAATTAAAAACTATCGTATTTTTTTGAATTTAGAACCTAACATTTATGGCTATGAAAGGTTAGGCAATATTTTAATTAAACAGGCTAAATATCAAGAAAATGAAAGTGAATTAATCTTAGAAGAAGCATGGCAATGCTATCTCAGAGGAATTGAACTTAACCCAGATTATTTATCACTATACTATCAGGCTCTTGAGCTACAGCCTGACAATTCAGAACTGTTATTTTCCCTAGCAGATGCTCACACTCTACAAGAAGAATGGGAAGTAGCACTCATTTTCTATCAAATGGGTTTCCAAAATTATTAGCATAGTTAATATTTAACATTTATTTGATTCTTGTGCAGTCACTTAAGATGTTTTTCTAGCCAATCTCCTAGATCAACCAAAACTTCCTGATAATTTAGATCATTGTGTAGTTCATGATAACTCTCGGGATATTCTAGTCTCTCTTTATCAGCAAAAGATATTTTTTCAAACAGCAAACGACTACTTTCTGGCAAAGAAATCTGATCAGCACCACCCTGAAGAATCAATAGCGGAACTTGTAACATTTGAGGATGATCTGTGATCCAGGTGACAGTTTGCATAAACTCTGTAGCTAATCGCGCAGTTCCTTTAGTATGACGCAGGGGATCTTGGCCTAAAGTTTTGACATATTCAGGATCGCGAGAACTAGTAATCTCCCCAATACCTGTGTTTAAAGCGAAACGTGGCAGCAATTTGGAAAGAATAAGCCCTATTTTTATTTTTAGAGGAGAAATACCTACTTTCAAGGCTGGAGAAAGTAGAATCAATCCTTGTAATTGCGCCTGAAAGCGAAGAGTATAGTCTAGGGCAATGGTGCCTCCTAAACTTTGACCTAAGAGAAATAATGGTAGATTAGACTCTTTTTGGGTTACTAATTGCAGTAAAGCTTGCAAATCTTCTCTAAATTCACTCCAACTATTGATGTATCCCCTTTGACCAGGTGATCGCCCATGCCCTCGTAAATCGAATCCATAAACGCCGTAATCATGAGCAATTAAAAATTCGACAATATTTTCAAAGATATCGCTATGTACTCCTAGTCCATGAACAATAATCACGATTGCCTTAGTTGTACTGTGAGGATGCCAGCTTTGATAATAGAGGTTAAATCCCCCAGCACCGACAAATTGACCTTCTTGATGTAAGACTAATCCTGTTGTTGAACTTTGAGATATCCTATTCATAAGCTTTCAATTAGGTAGTAAGAAATTTTTAAAGTATGAGGAATAAGGAAGATAATAAACGATGAATTATGAGGGAGTATTTTCGTTTGACTTATTATTTTATTGTCTCCCTTTGCTTCTCCTGCTTCCCCATCTTCCCTATCTCTAGGTCAGCCTAAACTAGCTATTTCCATATTAATCAGCATATCAGGGGATTCTGCGTTAATTTCTGATCCTGCCATCTGATACTCGGGTAAAGTGAAGGAATCTACTTGAACAGTATCTTCCCGAACAGATTCAGCTTGGGTTAATAATTCCACTTCATCGAGACTGATAATTCCTGCTTCTAAAGCATGACGAACTAATCTGCCTGGTCGTTCTTTAGGTAATGAACCAAGACTAATAGCTGTCTTAATTTTCTTGAGAATCGAATCTGCTTGCACTGATAAGAGGAATGCCTGTTCTAAGCGACCTAAAGCTTCTGACCTATTTGCAGGAATGTAGATATCTTGTGTTAAATTATCTCGCTGATTACCTGGGGTTTGCAGAATACGAGCAATTTTACTGCCTAGCTTATCGGATGGCATAATGCCAATGGGATTGAGTCGTGACCAAGCTGCGATAATACCTAAAAATGGTACAGGCAAATTACGGTAAATACCATTCAAAGCTTGCTGTATTTGAGCCAAAGTATATTGCATTGACCAATCTACAAAAGGCAGATCTTCTACGGGACGACCTTCGGCTTCAAATCGTCTTAAAGTAGCAGTACCCAAATACATCCAGGAGAGAATATCGGCAAACCTCCCAGTTAGTTTTTCTTGTCGCTTGAGAGTTCCTCCTAAACGAATCATGGCCAAATCAGTCAGGAAAGCAAAAGTAGCTGATGTCCAGACGAGTTTACGATAATATTTGGCAGTAGCTCCTGATACGGGAGAATCAGCTAGAAAACCACTAGTAAGACTAAGTAAGAATGCCCGACAACCGTTACTTACTATGGAACCGAGATGGTGCCAAAATATCCGATCAAATGCTTTAACATCAGATTTTTCTAGAGCTGCAATTTCCTGGTAAACATAGGGATGGGAACGAATAACACCCTGACCAAAGATAATCATGGTACGAGTGAGAATATTGGCTCCTTCGACGGTGATAGGAATTGGAGTCGCAGTATAGATATTTGCCAGTAAGTTTCTCTGTCCCCGACAAATGGCTGCACCACCTAAAATATCCATGCCATCATTGATAATTTTACGGGAAAGTTCGGTAAAATTGTATTTTGCGATCGCCGAAATTACGGCAGGTTGTTCTCCTCGATCTACTGCGCCAACGGTATAAAGTCGGGCAGCTTCCATAAGATAAGTTAGCCCCCCAATACGAGCTAGAGGTTCTTCAATGCCTTCAAAGCGACCAATTTCCAGACCGAATTGTTTTCTAACTTTGCTGTAGGCTCCTGTTACTCTAGTGACTAATTTGGCAATCCCAGTGCAGGTAGCAGGGAAACTAATGCCTCTTCCCGCAGCGAGAGATTGCATCAGCATTTTCCAACCTTGTCCTGCTTGTTCGACACCGCCAATAATTTGCTCTACTGAAATAACTACATCTTTGCCGATTGTGGGGGAATTGAAGAAAGGAACGCCCATCGGATCATGTCGGCGATTGATTATTACTCCAGAAGTCTTAGTCGGGATTAAAGCGCAGGTAATGCCAACATCGACACCTTTGCCTAATAAGTTATCTGGATCTCTCAGTTTAAAAGCTAGTCCCATCAGAGTGGCAATGGTAGCTAGAGTAATATAGCGTTTATTCCAGTTCAACCGCAGATAGAGTTTGCCGTCTTCACCGCGAAAGACGATGCCTTCGGAGGTAATACTTGCAGCATCAGAACCTGCTTTGGGTTCAGTGAGAGCAAAACAAGGAATTTCTTCTCCGCTGGCTAATCTGGGAAGATAATAGTTTTTCTGCTCTTCTGTACCATAGCGCAATAGTAATTTAGCGGGGCCTAAGGAGTTAGTGACCCCAACGGTTGCCGTGTGGGTAAAGGAGCGAGAAGCTAACTTAGTCATAATGCTGCTATAGGCCAAGTTAGAAAATCCTAAACCACCATATTCTTGAGGAATCATCATGCCAAAGAACCGTTCTTGTTTGAGATAGTCCCAAACTTGGGGAGGTAAATCTTTGCGTTGATGGATTTCCCAATCTGTTGCCATTTGGCAAACTTTTTCTACTTGATTGCCGAGGAAGGAGCGAATTTCTGGGGTAATTTGGGGATAGGGTTCTTTGAGGAGGCGTTTGAAGTTGGGTTTACCAGAAAAGTATTCCCCATCTACCCACACATTACCAGCTTCAATCGCGGCTCTTTCAGTATCGGATATTTTGGGTAAGAGTTTTAAAGCTTTGATAATTTTGACTAAATAGCTGGTTATTAATTTCTGACGCAGTTGAGGAATATTGAAGATTAATGCTAAAACGCCAAAGATAATCCAACTCCAAAGCGGTACTTGAAATACTCCCAATATTCCAGCAAAATATAGCGACCATAACCATAGAGGAACGCTGATATAACTGAAAATAAAGAAAAGAAGCACAAAACTAGGGATAATAATTGTTGGGGAGAAAATGTTCATAACCTTTTCTAAAATACTGTTGCAAATAGTCTTGATTAATGATTAGTAATTAGTAAGAGGCAAATTTTATTAATGTTGTAAAGGATATAAGTTATGGCAAAAAAATCAAAAGGATTCGGCGATTTACTTAAGCAAGAAAAAAGAAAAGCTAAAAATTTAACTAAACCACTTCCCAAATTCACCCCATTGAGAAAAGAGGAAAATGCTGAGCTTTATGTTGAGTCTAATTGTGAAGAACAAGAACAAAGAATTGGCGCAATCGTTGGTTTTGATAAGGATGGAGAAGTTTTGGATGTTAATGCTCAGACTTTAACATCCTATCGCGATTATCTGGAAAAACATCTGACATCTCCTTGTCATGTCACAGGTATCGAAGATTTAGGCTGTTTTGGATGGGAAGAATACTACACTTTTGGTCCTGGTTCTAAGAAAGAATATGAACGGCTAAGAAAGACTAGACCTTCTTATCGGGATACCTATGAATTGCTGGGGTTTGAAGATGAAGTACAAGATGAGTTTTATGGTCTCTTGGTTCATGTGAGACGAACTTCAGATCAGAAGCATTTTTGTCTTACTTTATCAGATTTAGAAGCTACTAATGAGAACTGGAAACATGAACAAATTCTTGATGATTACTCGTTCTGGTTCGTAAACTAGCGATGAAAATTAGGTGTTAGGTTTTAGGTTTTAGGGATTAGGTTTTATATTGGATTGAGATCTCAGGTAACCCAAATTACTAAACTAAAGCATCAAATTTTCAAACACTCCCGCAGCTCCCATACCACCACCAATACACATTGTGACCATTCCATAGCGAATACCGCGCCGTTTCATTTCTTGAAGTAACGTAGCAGTTAGTTTAGCTCCCGTACAGCCTAGAGGATGTCCTAGAGCAATTGCCCCACCATTGACATTGACAATATCTTCATCGAGTCCTAGTTTGCGGATCACGGCTAAAGCCTGACCGGCAAAGGCTTCGTTGAGCTCGATTAAACCAATATCATTTAGGGTTAAACCTACTTGTTTGAGTACTTTAGGAACGGCTTCTACAGGGCCAATACCCATGATTTCTGGGGGAACACCCGTAACTGCATAACCAATTAGTCTGGCCATCGGTTGGAGTCTCAGTTCATGCATTTTTCTCATGCTCATGACTACAGTAGCCGCTGCGCCATCAGACATTTGGGAGGAATTGCCCGCTGTGACAGTGCCTTTGTGCTGAAAAACAGGTTTTAAATTGGCTAAAGCTTCTAAACTAGTATCTGGTCGGGGACCTTCATCTATATTAAAGATTTTTTCGATGGTTTTAGCTTCACCTTGATCGTAAATAGTTTCTTTTATGGTGATCTGGATTATTTCAGCGTTAAAACGACCAGCTCTAATAGCTGCTAAAGCTCGGTGATGCGATCGCAAAGCGAATTGATCTTGATCGTGGCGTGAAATATGAAACTCCCTGGCGATATTTTCGGCAGTAATTCCCATTGTGATGTAAGTTTTGGGGGATTCCTTGATTAATTCGGGATTGGGAACAAGATAGTTACCGCCCATAGGAATCAGGCTCATGGATTCTGCACCGCCAGCGACAATGATATCTGCTTGTCCGGTAATTATGGCTTGGGATGCCATAACAATGCTCTGTAATCCTGAAGCACAGAAACGATTTACGGTGCATCCAGGGACGGAATCGGGTAAACCCGCCCGTTGAGCGACAATCCGACCGAGGTTCATGCCCTGTTCGCCTTCGGGGAAGGCACAACCCATAATAATGTCATCGATTTGTTCGGGTTCGAGTCTGGGTATTTTTGCGATCGCGCCTTTGACGGCGGTGGCGCCGAGATCATCGGGACGCATGTGATGTAAGCTGCCCCGAGGGGCTTTGGCAATGGCAGTTCTGACACTGCTAACTATGTAAGCTTCTGTCATTTTCTTCTCCAGGTTTTGTGTTGATATTTTGATGTAAAAGTTATCTTTTCTTTTTTCTGAACTTATCGATCAAATACAAAATGCTTACTGGGGGACTAGCCCCCCAGACCCCAATCTCTCGCATTCCCTTACGTCTGTCGCCGCCCTAAAGGATACCGCTTCGCATAACGCGGGGTCGCTCGCCCATTGGGGACGGGACGCCGTCCCCAAACCCCTTCGTAAGTGTTGACTAGTGAGTTGGAAAAATTTAACTATCTCAGTAGTTTTACAGCTTTCTCAATCAGAATTACTTGTTCTTGGATATTTTAAAAATCCCCATTACTCATTACTTATTACTTATTACTCAATGCTTAATTCCTCAATGGTTTTTTAGTTTTCAACATATGAAGAATTCGTTCTTGAGTTTTGGGTTCTTTGAGCAGGGGAATAAAGGTATCTCGTTCGAGTTTTAATAAATAGTCTTCACTGACGAGAGATGGTGCGGACAGTTCACCTCCAGAAATTACATAAGATAAACGGTTGGCAAGAAAACGGTCGTATTCTGAGATATAGCCTCCTTGCTGAAATATATAGGCTGCTTGTTCGAGAGCTGCCCGAGCAGGATTGCCTAAAACTCGAATTGCATCGTCATGGGGTATCGGAGCATAACCTTCAAGATCGAGACGGATTACTTCTTGTTTAGCCACATAAATACGGCGATCGCCGTTCATGATAATTTTGGCGGTAGGAGCTAGAAAACCTAGTTCCTGAGCTTCCTGGGCACTGTTGGAAACTTTTGCCATGCCGATGGTTTCAAAGGCTTTTTGCAAGAAGGGTTGAATTTGGGTTGCCGATTCGGTGGCGGCTTGTTTTTCTGCCCAAGTTGCCATGCGCATAATGCCTCCTGCACCTGGGATTAAACCAACACTTAGTTCCACTAATCCGATATAACTTTCGGCGGCGGCTACTACTTGAGGACAAGCCATGACTAATTCACAACCACCCCCAATCGCTAATCCTTTAACCGCAGCTACGATAGGTTTGGGGAAGTAATGGATTCTTTGTAAAATACTTTGGAATTTATCTATTAAACCAGCGATGCCATCGAAATGTCCTTCTTGAGCCAAAGCGCCCATTTCTGCTAGATTTGCCCCAGCAGAGAAGTTAACCTTATTGTTGCCGATCACCATACCTCGATAGTCACTGGTTTCTAGGAGATCTAGAACTTTGGTAAACCCTTCCATTACTTTGAAACTAAGGGTATTGCCTTTGGAGCGAAATTCATAGAGAACTACATCGTCTCCAAGATCGAGTAATGCCGCTGATTCGTTTTGCCAGAGGATATTTTCTGGTTGGGATTTAATTACTTTAAGATCGATTTCATCTTCAGGATTATCTAGAACAACATATTCTTGACTGGCGACATAAACTTGCTCGGTTTCTTTTTGCTCTCGATGATAAAATCCTTTGACCTGATGATGTTGAATCATCGATTTAATCCAGTCCGCCAGAGGAATATCGGAACTTTGCATATCGGTGATCACTTTGCTAAAACCCAAAGCATCCCAGATTTGGAAAGGTCCCATTTCCCAACCAAATCCCCAACGCATAGCGCGATCTATTTCTGCTGGACTATCGGTAATTTCGGGAATGCGATAGGCGCTGTAGCTGAGAATTGAGAGGATCATGGAACGGAATAATTGTCCTGCCCTACCCGCATCCCGATATAAAGCCCGCAACCTTTCTGGAAGGTCTAGTTTATTCATCCCTTTGAGATGCTCGCCTAAGTTTAAAGGCTTGGCTGGTTCGTAATCTAAGGTATCGGGATTAACAGAGAGAATTTTTCCTGACTCTTTTTTATAAAAACCTTGACGAGTTTTAGCACCTAATTTTCCTGCGGCGACTAATTTTTCTAGTAATGATGGCAAACGGAAAATTTCCCGACTTTCATCTTCAGGTATTGCGGGATAGAGATTTTTGGCCACATAAACCAGAGTATCTAGTCCCACTAAGTCGGCAGTCCTAAAGGTTGCTGATTTTGGTCTACCGACTAAAGTTCCAGTGAGGGTATCAATTTCTTCAATGGTATATCCTTGGTCAGTAAAAGCTTTGATCCCAAGCATAGTGGCATAGATACCGATGCGATTGGCAATAAAGTTAGGAGTATCTTTGGCTACGATTAATCCTTTCCCAAGATGGATACGACCAAACCATTTCAGTCTGTCGATAACTTCAGAAGCAGTATCAGGCGTGGGAATAAGTTCTAGTAATTTTAGATAACGAGGTGGATTAAAGAAATGAGTGCCTAAAAAGCGATCGCTAAAAGATGGGGGTAATCCGCGAGCAATTTCTTCTACTGGCAAGCCACTAGTATTAGTAGAAATAATGGTATCTGGACCAATAATTCCCTCTAAGCGTCCTAGTAACTGCTGTTTAATTGCCAAATTTTCTACTACAGCTTCAATGACCCAATCCACATCCGCTAAGCGATCTAGATGTTCGTCGAAATTGCCGAGAATGACCCTACGGGCAGTTTTTTCTGTAAAGAAAATCGGTGGTTTTTGTTTGAGAGCTTTTTTCCAAGCAGCTTCGACCAGAGCATTTTTATCACCTTCGGTCGCGGGGATATCCAATAGATGAACGGTCAATCCCGCATTAGCTAGATGAGCCGCAATCTGGGAACCCATGACTCCCGCGCCCAGAACAGCAGCAGTGTAGAACGGTTTATACATCATGTTTTTCTCCTTAAAATCGCTTCGCTTTTAGCCATTAGCTCTTAGCTCCTAGTGGACGTGGGCGTAAATATAACACCCATTCAAAAAGCTTGAAACCTTTGTGGTAAAAGACTTTTAAACTTTGACGAGCGACCCTGCTGTTTACCCAGCTCCGTGTTCTGGGCTTCGTAAGCAGCTAAGGAACGCGCGAGTTTGAATTTTGAATTTTGAATTCCGCGCAGCGGTACTAGCTTTCTTTTAAATCCAATTCTTCAGAATCGGCAGTTTTATTGAATTTCCACCTCCACGAAATGGTGGAGGGTAAAGTAAGATGGTTTTTTAGAGATCGCAACCAGATGCGAGTTTTGGTGCAAAAAACTGTTCTGTTAAAAGAACGACTGACTTTTTCAATAGAGACAGTTTTGCCGACAACAACTACTCTGCTAGCAGAATGAATCAGTTTTCTAACAGACAGCTTGCTCTTGGTTTCTCGACTTACTATAGTTGCTGGTTTTTCCTCGTGATACATAGCGTTAATGGCGCTGGCAAACATCTGATTAACTTTAGCCCGTCGGACTTTTAAGTCGGCATCTAACAGTCCATTCGCAACAGTAAAATGTCCATTTACTAATTGAAAACGTTTAACTTTCGACCAACTAGGTAAATCCTGGTTTGCTGCATCAACTAAGGTTTGATAAAGGTCATTAATTGCTGGCTGTTGCAGGAAATCGTCAATTGGTAAGGAACAATCAAAAGCCTGAGGAGCTTTACACAGACTTTGCAGATCGGGAAAAACTAACAAACCACAAAACTTTTTATCTGTCCCGACGACTACCGCTTGTTTGACTAGATCGGATTGTTTTAGGTGATCTTCTAACGGTAAAGGCATGACATATTTGCCAATAGAAAGTTTAAAGAGATCTTTATTCTGACCTGTAATAACAAGAAAACCTTCCTTGGTGAATTCACCCAAATCCCCTGTATGGAGCCAACCTGATTCATCAAGCACGGAGCGAGTTGCTTCGGGATTTTTATAATAGCCCAGCATTACATAGGGAGCTTTGACTAAGATTTCGCCTTCTTGGTTAATTTTAATTTTGGCTCCAGGAATCGGAATTCCTACTGTTCCCGCACGATTAAACTTCCCTCGATTACAGCAAACTACCGAACTTGTTTCAGTTAAACCATAGCCCTGCAAGACAGTAATGCCAGCAGCACTTATGACATTGGCAATTTCGGCTTTTAATGCTGCTCCACCACTAATAAAGTATTCTAGTTTTCCGCCAAAAGGCGATCGCCATTGGGAGAAAACTAAGATATCTGCAAGTTTCAACTGCAGTGCCTGAAATAATGGGGGTTTAGTTCCTAATTGATAATCTTGAGCCAGTTGTAGAGCCCAATTAAATATGATTTTTTTGGCTCCTCGGAGTTTACTACCGCGATCGAGAATTTTGTGATATACCTTTTCTAATAATCGTGGAATAGTACAGACAATAGTTGGTTTGACGAGGGGAAAATGCTGCAGCGCCCGCTGGGGAGTCGTAAAATGCACGGTATGTCCGTAGTTGAGATGACCGTAAAAGAAGGCTCGGGCAAAAATATGGTTGAGCGGTAAAAAAGATAATACGGTTTCTTTGACTCCTATTTTAAAATCCTTAAAGGCTTTAAAAGTCGTCAAAATATCGGCAGTAATATTTTCATGGGTGAGCATAACTCCTTTAGGTTGTCCTGTCTCTCCCGCAATATAGATAATCGTTGCCAAATCTTGAGCGGTAATCGCAGAGCGTAATTGTTTTGCTTGAGCGGCGCTCCACAACTCTTTCCCTTGAGCTTGGATCTCTTCAAGAGAGAATAGTTGAATACATTGGGGGATATGAGGACAGGGTAGATCTGGTCGTGCCTGACAGAGCAACATAGGGATAGATAAACAAGCTGGGTGAGCAACTGTTGTCGACTCTATGGGCTCTTCTTCTCTAGCTTCGGTAATATTAGTTTGACAAACTATTTTAGAGCCAGCTGCGGTTGCTACCTCTTTGCAGGTTAACAGTTCGTGTTTCTTCTGCTGCCAATTATCTGGAACATCGACCACAATTACTGTTTGCAGATGGGGATGATCTCCTAGATAGGGAATGATTTGCGCCAGTAAATCCAGATTAGAAACTATTAAGGCTTTGGCTTCTGAGTGACTCAAAATAAAAGCTATATTATCTAGCGTCTGAGTCAGATCAATTGGCACATTGACTGTTCCTGCTAGCAAACAACCTATATCTGCCAGACAAAAGCTAATGTCGCTATGCATTAATAAGGCTACCCGATCACCTTTAGCAATGTTGGTTGTCTGTAACCCTAAAGCCAATTTCTCAGCAGCCCGCCGAAATTCCCAATTAGATTGGGAATCACAACTATCTTTATGCCACTGATTCAAGCCCTGACTATTGGGAAAGCGATCGCAGGCTTCATCAAGTAAACTTGGTATACTACGCCCCAAAATGGGAAGATTTTCTTCGGAAAAAGATCGATCGATCTTATTAAAATAAAACATTGGCAATAGAAAGAGCTATTATCTCTTCTCTCTAAAAGCTAACTCTAGTCTCTTAAGTAGCTGCCCCAAATGTTTTTTACAACTGCAAGACCTTTGATAGCTATACAACGAGCGACCCTGGCGTCCTAACCCTAAAGGGTACCGCTTCGCATAAGGATACACCTTCGGATAAGGTTTCGTCGCGATGGGAACGCGCGAGTTTGACCGGGGAACACCGGTCACCGCAGCGGGCAGACCCCGCGTCGGCGAAAGACGCAAGGGAATGCTGCCCAAGACAGGCACCGTCGTCTTACGGCGGTGTAACGGTGACTCAAAAAAAATATAGCGATTCTCAGTTCAAGGAAGTACAGCAAATAATTTAATTTTTTATTAATTGCGTCGGGATTCTGTGGTCAGAACCTAAGATCGAGGGGAAAACTAACCATTAATGATTGCTAATGGTCAAGCCTTATGCCTCATGAATTTTGGATTTAACCAATTCAACTCACTTATTCGAGAAATGCTACATGTTACAGCAGCTAACTAGTACTGCTATTTTTACGATTTCACTAATATCTTTCGACCAAAAATATATTAGTGAATTTCACTTTTTGGTTTAGTACTTTTGCTTTCTTTAAGATAAATGATAAGTTCTTGTGATATATACAATACTATAACATATTAATAGGCAATGATTTTAAGATTTCTTAATAAAAATTAGTATTCTAGAGAGTCTAAATGGCTATTGCGGTTAACGGTTGAAAGATATTTATTAATGTATTCTCTATTCTAGAAAACTATTTTAGTAGCGATCAGAGTAATTCTGGAATAAAATATCGTGAGTAATTATACTTATGGGTGTTTTGTGAAATGAGGATCAGGAAATCTTCCTCATTACTCTAATATCTGTATCTTTCTTTGTTTGTACTTGTTTATCTAAAGAGAGGGTTTTTCCGATGACGATTGAAAAACAACAACAATTTCCCTTAAGTTTAAAAGCTTTAAAAATTGAACATCAAGATGAAAAGTTTTTTATAGCTACTACTTTAATCACAATGATGGTGATGTTGTTCGTTTTCGGCTCATTATACTAATGTAACAATTTTGTTGTGTTGTAAAGAATGCAAAAACTTCTTTTCTTTTAAGTATTTATTTATAATTAGGGACTTAAAATCCAATAAGAGTAATTTCTGGGACAGCAAAGATATTCAGTAAGTTGCATAATGAATAATATTGCAATGCTAGAAATGAGATAACGAATGGGGATAGGAAAGAGCGAATATCAACAACGCCGTGAAGAATTGATGGCAAAGGTTGGCAATGGGACAGCGATTTTTCATAGCGCACCAATGGCAGTAATGCATAACGATGTGGAATATACATATCGTCAGGATAGTGACTTTTATTATTTAACGGGATTTAATGAGCCAGAAGCGGTTGCCGTATTCGCCCCCCATCATGAAGAACATCGCTATATTCTCTTTGTTCAACCTAAAGATCCTGAAAAAGAAACCTGGACAGGTTATCGCTGTGGAGTAGAAGGAGCAAAAGAATTTTACGGCGCAGATGAAGCTTATCCGATCGCAGAATTAGCAGAAAAGTTACCCCAATATGTCACCAAAGCCGATCGCATTTACTATCGTCTAGGAAGAGATCGAGATTTGAATAATAGGATCTTGTCTCTTTGGCAAAGATTAATGGCAGGATATCAGAAAAAAGGGACAGGGCCAACTGCGATCGCTGATACGAGAACTCTAACTTTTGCCATGCGGTTAGTCAAAAGTCCAGCGGAAATAGAGTTAATGCGCCAAGCTACCAAAATCTCTGCCCAAGCCCATATCCGCGCCCGAGAATTTGCTCGCCCAGGAGTTTATGAATATCAAGTCGAGGCGGAAATTGAACATACATTCCGTTTGGCAGGGGCCAAGGGAGTGGCTTATCCTTCGATTGTGGCGTCGGGAGCTAATGCTTGTGTGTTGCACTATATCGAAAATAACTGTCAAATAGGCGATAACGATTTGTTATTAATTGATGCCGGTTGTTCCTACGATTATTACAACGGTGATATTACCCGTACTTTTCCTGTTAATGGCAAATTTACCCCAGAACAAAAAACCCTTTATGAATTGGTGCTAGAATCCCAATTACAAGCGATCGCGCAAGTTAAGCCAGGGAACTCCTATAATGCATCCCATGATGCCGCTGTCAATGTTTTGGTTGATGGGTTATTAGATTTGGGTTTACTCAAAGGAGATAAGGAAGAAATTATCCAAGAAGAAAAATACAAGCCTTTCTATATGCACCGCACTGGACATTGGTTAGGTTTAGATGTTCACGATGTTGGACTGTATAAACATAATGAAGAAACTTGGCAAACTCTTCAACCAGGACATATTTTAACTGTAGAGCCAGGAATCTATATTTCTCCTCAGATCAAACCCGTCGAAGGACAACCAGAAGTTCCCGATAATTGGAAAGGGATTGGAATTCGGATCGAAGATGATGTTTTAGTGACGGCAGATGGTAACGACATTCTCACTGCTGATGTTCCAAAATCTGTAACCGAATTGAGCTGGTAAAGTTCAGCAATCGTGGCCCTCTCCTTCTCCTTTCAAGTGTATGTTTTTAAGACTCCTGAATTGTTAGAGGTAGAGATGCTTCAACTTTGGGTCAACGTTTTAGTAATTAGGAACAAAAAAACTTATATCCTCTGGCGACGTAAACTGAATTTCATCCATTGATAAGAAGTGAAATTTAGCACAATCCCAAAGCCAAATAACAGCGTCATCAAAACAATTTGATACCAAAATAGTGGCTCAACAAATAAATCGAGAACTACATGGAGAAAATTCAAAACTGTATAAACTATAGTTAACCAAAAATGGAAAACTCGATAACCCTGGGACTTACTAAAAGCCGTGGTAACTATTGCCACCATTGGTATAGCAAAAAAAGCAAGCATTCCCCATAAAATAGGTGCGATCTCAGCAATAGTTTGCGAAGATTCGGCATCATGTTGATGCCCAACAATTGCCACATCAAAACCATGAAACAAGGGCATTAAAGCTAGCTGAGTATGAAATATCGTACCCAATAGAAAAACTGTCCACAAAACAATAATTTTGATTTGATAATCTAGCTGACTTCTTGTATTCATTATGTTGAATGTCTAATGTTTAATGCTAAATGTTTAGGAGTTTTCCGAATAGCCAGTTGCCAATTCCATAGGATTATGGCTCAAAGGAAGAGTCTAAACTAAAAGCACTGGTAGAATATTCATAGTAAGTTAGACGATGTAGTTCCTTAAAACTTAGAGCATCATTATCTGACATTAACTTGATCGTTAATTTAGGGTCGAGATCGCTAATATAAATAAGCTCTTGTTGCTTGATAAAGTTGATTACTAGCGATCACCTCGGCAACTTGATGGTTTTCAATATCGATATCTTTAAAATGATGAATTATAAACGATGATTTCAAGATTTTCCAACACTGTTCAATGAAATTATGAGCTTGCTAAATACGCCACATCTGAACACTACGCAAAGAACTGGTACTAAAATAAATCAAATAGAAGGCGCGAGTAGTAGTTTTCCGGAAAAGCGCACCACCCACTCGGAGGAAACCTCCGAGTTAGGACGGAGCAAGTAACAATAGATTAACTATTCCAAAGCTCGGATTCGAGAGAGTTTTACGTTGTGCGGGAACATGAATTCCCCAATAGTTACAATCATATTTAATCTCTTTTGTCCATTGAGATGCCGGGTGTTTGACCGGGGAACACCGGTCACCGTTACACCGTCGTAAAACGACGGTGTAACGGTGACTTTCCCATCATCAAAGACATATCTAGTTCATCATTCATCATTATTACTTTTGTTGACCTTTTACCTCTCTTCTTTAGTAATCAAATCGGCAATATGCTCTTTCAAAAGATAGTGATTTTTTTCTATTTCCTCTTCCACACCAAGACATTTCCCTGGTGCTATAAATTCACAAAGAACCCATATTGGCTGTTGATCATCGACCACCCCACATTCGACTAATTGACGGGCTTCGTTTTTTATTTCATCAATAGAGTAGCTATGATGATCACTGGAGCCAATCTCTTCAAACAGGCGATCTAGTTGCTTTCTAAT
Source organism: Xenococcus sp. MO_188.B8 (assembly GCA_030065615.1). Classification (GTDB taxonomy): domain Bacteria; phylum Cyanobacteriota; class Cyanobacteriia; order Cyanobacteriales; family Xenococcaceae; genus Xenococcus. The sequence continues at coordinate 37,486 of JASJDR010000048.1, forward strand.
GGGAGTTACTTCCCGAAGAGGTTGCCATTGAGTAGTTACCATCATTAACCTCCTAACTTACAGGGTTGTGTAATGCTTTAGTTGTTATATTGCAGATTAATTCTGTAGCATTAATCACAAAATAGCTCAAAATTTTGAAGAAGTTGTGAAGAAATTACGAAGTTACTATTCTTCTTTTGTGAGTAACTTTCTCGAATTATTCTCGATTTGATCCCGACTTGTTCTCGATCGCTCCGCTCCATAAATTATATCCCAATACCTACGCCAAATTTAAATAATCCCCAAACTCTTTTAAATGAAGTATCTCAAAAGTTTGTGGGTTTACGCATAAGCTGAAATATTGTTCTGATCGCGCCTAATAACCCCCCCCAAAAAAACTGTCTCACTCATCTTATCTCTCGTCTTATCTTGAAAATTACCCAGGTGTAAATTATTCGTTGATGAGAGAGGTAGAGCTAGTTCGCGTAAAACTTGACTTTGTTGGCGAAAGCAATCTATTTGTGCACAAATACAATACAAACTGGGAAGGAGAGCGAATTCTAACATCCAAGTAAACTAAAGGTGGGGTCCAACAGAAGCGAGCGCTTCGACTTTCTTGTCTTACAAGTCAAAA
>JASJDR010000049.1 GCA_030065615.1 Xenococcus sp. MO_188.B8
CGAGAATCAAATACTCAATAACTCTGACTTGAATGCGACTTGCTCCTTTTTTCTTCGATTTACGGTCAGGACGGACATATCAAGCTGACGGGGAAACCCCGTCAGTCTTGTCCTCATTAATCCAAGACAAATAAGAATCAGCAATCTCGATTAATCCTTCAATGACGCGAGTTAGAAATGCTGCCTTCAAAGGTTCGCGATCGCTTGTTTTGATTATTTTACTAATGGCTTTTTGGGTTGATTTGGGAGCTTTAGCAACTTCCTTTTCTAGAGCAGTAGTCATGGGAAGCACCCTGAAAATATCATGTTTGTTTACGAAGTATTTTAATTATAGACAAAAAACTTGGTGAATAAAAAACTGTCAATGATTTAATTAGGGAAATCGCTTCATCTAATATTGAAGCTAAATTCTGACGGAGATTGGTGTAGTTTATTCATTTGGATAGCATATTACTAATTGCGTGAGACAATATCCTCCGCCGAAACCTGCCAAGCATATTCGTTAACTCGGCGATCGCTATACCAAGCTTTCTCGCGCTCAAACTCCTTAATAGTTAAAGGTTTAGACCGAGAATAGGATTTATAACCTTGGGGATAGGGATGTTCAAAAAACCAAATTGATTCCGTCTTTTGACCCTTGGTAAAAAATAAAATATTCGTCGCAATACTCGTATAGGGACTAAAAACCCCCTTGGGCAAACGCACAATGGTATGAAGGTTAAAACTATTTAATAAATCCTTTGGGCTAAGACGACCTGCTCATAACTCCAAAGATTGGCTATATTGTCTGACAAAAATCGCTTGAGTATAGTCGAATAAGCGCAGAACTGCGGAATACAAAGAAATTCTGGCCACTACCGAAAACCTTAAAAAAGTGCATATTAAATAGTAGAGTAGCTAGTAAAAGTAGGGTAAGTAGAAGTAGATACTATACTTATAAGTATTTGCTCTTAAATCAATCTTGACGCTCTATAGGGTCTTGATGGCAGGGATGGTGTATCTTTTATTTAGACATAAAGTTCTGGACAGAAACACTAAATTAGAGCGTAAATTAAGTTAATCATACCAACAACAATGAATTCAGGAATTGATCTTCAAGGAAGTTTTATCGAAACTCTGAGCGATTTAGGACTCCCCTACGCTCTAGCAAAGGCTCTCTGGTTGCCTTTACCCATGTTATTAATGATAATCGGTTCTACAGTCGGGGTTTTAGTAGTAGTTTGGCTAGAGCGCAAAATCTCTGCTGCTGCTCAACAACGTATTGGCCCTGAATATGCTGGACCTTTAGGAGTATTACAACCAGTTGCCGATGGAATCAAATTAGTATTTAAAGAAGATGTAATTCCCGCTAAAGCTGATCCTTGGTTATTTACTTTGGGGCCTGTTTTGGTAGTTGTTCCAGTATTTTTGTCCTATTTAATTGTTCCGTTTGGGCAAAATGTTAATATTACCGATTTAAATGTTGGTATTTTTCTCTGGATTGCCCTTTCAAGTATTGCTCCTATTGGGTTATTGATGTCAGGTTATGCCTCTAACAACAAATACTCATTACTTGGAGGATTAAGAGCTGCAGCCCAATCTATCAGTTATGAAATTCCTTTAGCATTGGCAGTTTTGGCAGTAGTAATGATGTCTAATAGTCTCAGTACTGTTGATATCGTAGAACAACAATCAGGTTATGGTATTTTGGGCTGGAATATCTGGCGACAACCCGTAGGCTTTATTATCTTTTGGATTTCCGCTTTAGCAGAATGCGAACGTCTTCCGTTTGACCTTCCAGAAGCAGAAGAAGAATTAGTTGCTGGATATCAAACCGAATATACAGGGATGAAATTTGCTTTATTTTATCTTGGTTCTTATATCAATTTAGTATTATCTGCTTTAGTATTTGCGGTTCTGTATCTTGGTGGTTGGGAATTTATTGTTCCCCTAGATCAATTTGCGGGCTGGATTGGAGTTAGCGAAACCACACCCTGGTTACAAGTACTCACTGCCTCCTTGGGTATTATTATGACCCTAATAAAAGCTTATTTTTTGGTCTTTATCGCTGTCCTATTGCGCTGGACAGTACCTCGCGTCCGTATTGATCAATTACTCAATCTCGGATGGAAATTCTTACTTCCTGTAGCTTTGGCCAATCTTTTAATTACCGCAGGACTTAAGTTAGCTTTCCCCATCGCTTTTGGCGGATGAATACAATGATTACTAACCAGTGAAACAACTAACAATCAAAGAAAATGTTTAAAGTACTGAAACAAGTTCAAGATTACGCAAAAGAAAGCTTGCAAGCTGCTAAGTATATTGGTCAAGGATTATCTGTAACTTTTGACCATATGCAACGCCGACCTGTTACCGTACAGTATCCTTACGAAAAAGTTATTCCCTCAGAACGTTATCGTGGTCGGATTCACTACGAATTTGATAAATGTATTGCCTGTGAGGTTTGCGTTCGTGTTTGTCCGATTAATCTTCCAGTAGTAGATTGGGAATTTGACAAAAAGGCGAAAAAGAAAAAGCTTAATCATTACAGTATTGATTTTGGGGTTTGTATCTTTTGCGGCAACTGTGTCGAATACTGTCCCACCAACTGTCTTTCTATGACAGAAGAATATGAGTTAGCCTCTTATGATCGCCATGAACTAAACTACGATAGTGTAGCCTTGGGACGTTTGCCTTACAAGGTTACTCAAGATCCCGCGGTAACACCTTTGAGAGAGTTAGCCTATTTACCTAAAGGAGTTATGGACCCTCATGATCTTCCTGCTGGTTCTAAACGTTCTGGAAAGCGTCCAGAAGAGATTGTAGATAATAAGTAAAGGAGAAATCAGTGACCTTAGCAGAAGGCGTTCAAATAGTTTCTTTTGGTATTTTAACCATCATGATGATAGGGGCAGCTTTAGGAGTTGTTCTCTTATCTAACATTGTCCACTCCGCTTTTTTACTAGCGGGGGTGTTCTTAAGTATTTCGGGAATGTATATTCTTCTGAATGGAGATTTTGTTGCCGCAGCGCAGATTTTAATCTATGTTGGGGCAGTGAATGTCTTGATTTTATTTGCCATCATGCTGGTGAATAAGCGAGAAGATTTTTCCCAAATTCCTGGCCGTTGGATACGTAAGGTCGCCACTGCTGTTGTTTGTTTTGGGCTATTTGCTCTGTTATCAACAATGGTATTAGTTACTCCTTGGTCAGAAAATACCGCTTCTCCTGCAGTAATTGGCAATACTGTGGTGGAAATCGGTGAACATTTCTTTAGTGATTTTCTCTTACCTTTTGAGTTAGCCTCGGTTCTGTTATTAATGGCAATGGTGGGAGCAATTATTCTGGCTCGTCGAGATCTGATTCCTGAGCCAGTAGCAAAACAAGAAACGATTTCTACCAGTCTGACTTTACCAGAACGTCCTCGGGAATTGACGTCTTTGGGTGAGTCGTCTGAATCTTAAGGCTGAGGGCTGCCCTAAAGGATACTGCTTCGCACGCCCCGAAGTTAGCGCTAAAGCATACCGCTCCGCATATCCTTTAGGATAAGGGCTGAAGGGTTAATTTTCCTTATTCCCTCTTTTATTTAAGCCCTACCCTATCAATAGAGAAAAAAGCTTGAAAACGTCAGAGAGACCCCGCCGTAAAAGCGGTCAGACCCCGCGGAGGTTTCCTCCGTTTACCCAGCTCCGTGTTCTGGGCAAGGGAACGCTGACCAAGAGAGCGATGTGACCCTGCTGTTTATCCAGAGCACCGATCTGTTTACCCAGCTCCGTGTTCTGGGGACAAGCCAAGCTCCGTGTTCTGGGCTTCGTAAGCAGCTAAGGAAGCGGTCAGACCCCGCGTCGGCGTAAGCGGTCAGACCCCGCGCCGCCGTTATCCGAAGGTGTATCCTTTAGGGCAGGCGCAAGGGAACGCTCACCGAGCAAGGGAATGCTGACCAAGAGACGCGCATCAAGACAAGACGGGGCTTCCTCTAACTTCGTAAAAATAACTAGAAAGGAGAATTAATAAACTGTGCAACTCGAATATTTTTTGTTATTAGGTGCTGCGTTATTCTGCATTGGAATCTATGGTTTAGTTACCAGCCGTAATGCAGTACGAGTATTGATGTCGATCGAATTGATGCTGAATGCAGTCAACCTTAATTTAATGGGATTTTCTAATTTCTTAGATGCGGGTGAGATTAAAGGTCAGATTTTTACGGTGTTTGTAATTACAGTCGCCGCCGCAGAAGCCGCAGTTGGTTTAGCTATTGTGTTGGCAATTTACCGTAACCGCGACACGATTGATATGGAACAGTTCAATCTTTTGAAATGGTAATTTTTTAGTCGATCTGTTGCTTAAAAAATGAGCAAAATTACCTAAAAATATAACGATAATAATGTTTTCTGTCTTCCTTTAAATTTTAAATAAAGGAAGATTTTTCATTTGAAAAAAATAATAAGTGTTTAAATATGTTTAAGCTCTTCTGAAATGTCTAAAATAATTTTTTGCATGAGCAAAGGATAACTATCAAAACTTTCTAACTCTTCATATCTTAAACCCGATTCTTTGGAATATTTTTTTCTATTATTTTTCGCTAATTCTTTTGCATATCCTCCTGGTGCTCCTATACAATATTTAGGACGAGAAGGATATTTTAAGCTAAATAGTTCATATTCTGCATTAACTCCTTGCATTCCTCCAATAAACACCGCAGCGAAAGGATCTTTCTGTAAAATCGTGATACGCATTCTTAATAAGCTTTCTGCTTTAGCCGGTTTGTTCTCTTCAGCATGTTCTATCATCTTTTTGACAATCTCTTTTTCATCTTCAATAGTAATTTCGGTTTTTAGTTCACGAATCATTGCCCTCAATTTCTCTTCACTTGACGATTCGACTTCAGGAGTCCATATAGGTTTCCCATATTTGTTTTGATACAATTCCTTCGTTGCATCCGTAAGCTTATCTTTATAGAATTCTGATTGGCAGATAATAACAGGTAAGCCGTCAGTTTCCTCGATATTAGTTCTTTCTTCTAATGAGTCTGGCAAATATTCTTTTGCAATTGATAATACTAAAGGAGTAATTGTGGGATGTCCCCCAAAAATAAGTTTACCTCCAGCGGAAAGAACAGCACGAACAAGTGCATTAACTGCATCAGTAATATCATCCGGTGAATACTTTCTAAAAAATTTCTGCTCCTTTTCTCGATCTTTTCTTGGAAAACTTGCAGATAGAAAGATAACTCTACCTTTAAGCAAATTTTGTATTTTTTTGATATCCAATTCACTCATCATTACTTGATCCTCCTAATATTTCGTTTAGTTTATATAGAAGAAAATCTTCATCGTACATCTGGGACTTACGAAATTTACGTACCCAATCTAGAAGGTTTTCTTTATTCTCTTGAATTGGTAGTTTTGTATGAAAGAGTATTTTATTTTGTGGCTTAATCGTTTCAGAGCTTTTCCAGGTATCTAGCTTAAATAAGTCGTAAACATCAGGGATTCTTGGAACAAAATTAAGATAATAATAATGGTCTAATGCTGTGTTATTTTTAATAATTAAAGATGTCACTTTCTCAAAATTCCAATCTACGTTTCGAGCTTCTAATTCATATATAACACCAGACATAAGATTTCGAAGTCTTCGTAAAATTGCATTTGCATGAAAGAACTCTATTTTGCTGATAATCTCCTCAAGCTGTGATGAAGAAACTGTATTGTCAGGCTTATGGAATTCAGATTTCTCAATCTCAAATCTGTGATTTAGTAAGTCTCTAGATAAAGGACTATTTGGTCGCAAAACGTCTGGCCATGATAATGATAGTAATCCCATTCTTTGCTTTAATGCAAATAGTATTTCGTATTCTACCCATTTCGATTGTAAAGCATTTGGGGATTCAATCAGTAGGAGAAAATCCATATTTGAAAGTTCTGTCTCTATTCTTTCTTGAAAATCGACTACTCCCTGTTGGATAGAATATAAGTCGAGGAAAACTTGAAAACCTCTTTTGCTTAACGCTTCCCAAATTTGATCAGCTAATTTAGCACTATCTTTTCTAGAATAACTAATAAATAGTTTTCTCTTTTCATATGTTGTTAAAAGTCGGAGTATTAATGTAATCGCAACTGATTTAAAAGAATAGCTATTATTTAACGATAACGCATTCACCTTTCTTAATGTTGCAGGAATTAACTCATTAGCTTGTTCGATATCTTTTACAAGAGGTACGATATCTACTCTGTTATTGATTAACAATTCCATACTTTTTTTGCAACTCTCACTTTTTTTACTTTCAAAAGTTGCAATATATAGCCCAATAGAAAATTGTTTGTCAGTAATTAGTATAGTCTCTGAAGGATTTTCTACAATTTCTAAGGGATAAGATTTCAATGGAAGTTGTTTCCATAGATCTTCTATTTTTTCTTTGAGTTGTAAAAAATGTTTTTGTTCTTGGTGAATTATATAGATTCTATATGGTATTGCTTTTTTCATTGGATATTACCCAAAAGTTATGCTTTTAAACATAATCATTCAATCTTGAATCGTCAATTTGCTCATTCATTATCGCACTTTTTGATTACGCGATCGCGTTATAAAGAGAGGGCGAGCACGCTTAAGAAGTTCACAGTAAAAGCGATCGCTGATTCTAATGGTTATGCGATCACGATTTTATTTCTCAGCTTAGAAATATTAAGCTATATTCCCTGAATTCCTTCAACAATAGGATCTTGAGACATTGGGATCTTGGTACATTTTAACTCTTTATAAGTTCCTGAGCTGTACAAATTGCTGGAGGCTTTTAGCCTGATTTTATCACTGGCAATTTACAGAAAAGCGATCACTAAAAACGTCAAAATTAAGATTAGCAAGCAATTCTAGCAATAGTAATATTTTCGAGAGGTATATGCTTTCTTCTATTCCGCCTATAAATTGATCTCTAGAACCGTATCACTGCGCACTTTACTATTAAATCCAGTTGCAATGTCTTCTCCTATTACTTCCACAGATTCCGAGGTATTGATAGTAACTCCTCTCCCAGTCTCATACCTATAGTCATTGCTACAATTGCTGAACCTTCAGTTACTCTAAGAGTTCTTCCCTGGATTTGAATATTACCACTGCCACTATTACTGGCATCAACTGCTGCTCTTTGGGAGAGAGAAATATCTTGAAACTCTGAAACTCCCTCGTAACCCAGCGTCCAACCTGGATTAGGAGGAAAAAGATTAACTTGTCCTTCTCCTGCCACACTTCCTAACTCAATTCTTCCTGACTCCGCTGTTAAATTTGCTCCTTTTAAAGTAGTTTGAAAACCTTGCAGCCCAAAGCTAAATTGCGATCGCATTTTCCGCTTTTTCCGATTCACCCAATTCCTGATAAGCTGAGGCGATATAGTTGAAAGCTTGGACTTGCTTGAGAGATTTTCCCTGTTTTTGATAAGTTACCAGAGCCTCTTGCTATAACAGCTTCGGCAAACTGTCCCGCTTGAAAATATTGTTTTTCTTGTTGCAACGGATTGAAAGACTCTAGATTTTGTGAGGATTGGGATAAATTGAAGAAGGAATTTTGTGGTTGGCGAGCGCATACAATTATTCCCCCTTGCTCAAAATCTCTTGACTAGGGGTAGGTTCTCTTGTCTTTTTTTTGCGAAGCTATTGTTAAATTCATGTTTCTTATTTGCTAAATTAAAACTAATTATGATCTTCCTCTTCAGTAAGTTTTTGAAGATTTTATTGACTTCCTTAGTACCTTATCAACATTTTATTATTATGCAGGAAATTATTTAAGTTAATCAAGAATTATAATTCTATTCTTTTATTAGTAGTAATGGGCAAATAAATACAATTGATCGGGGTAAAATTTCAGTACCTCAATATATCTGGAAGGTTATCTTAATTTAAAATTGAGAATCTGGAGAAGTAAAAGCGAGCAGCGAAGTCACTGCATGGCCTTGCAAAGCGAGGTGCTAAGCTTGCTGTAAAGTGGATCTTCTCAAGATATCAGTAATTATACTTAACTCATAGAAAAACTAAAAACAGATTGAACAGATTAGATCGTTACTTTTGATAAACTTGAGAGTATAACAGGCTATGATTTCTTCGCTTATTTAAGCAATGATGTGGAATTAGAAATAGAAAGTAAAGTTTATCAATAAAAGTTTATCAATAAATGTAATGAAGTTTTTTTACAATACTAATAGTCTATTAAAAAACTATATTTTTTTTGATTTTAATAACTTTTCAAATTATGTCTTTAGTAGATTGGTTACGTGAGAAATGGCAGCTTTATAAATTAAATCGGCCTTTTGTCTGGTTAGAAAAGAAAATTATTGAACCCTTAGATAGCTGGTCTGATAGGTCTAATGTTTTTCGGTTTTTTTCTAAGGTGAGTCCTGTGATTGAAGCGCTCGTAGTACTGGCAATTCCTTTTATGATTTTTTACTATGAGAATCAACGTGAAGAGCGACAGATCAAATTTGAGGAAAACTTAATCTCAAAGCAAGCTGAAGTTAGGCGACAGCAAGCAGTTAGAGATTACCTATTTCAAATTACTACTATTTACTTAGGAGTTAAAGAACAAGATGAGATCAAAGATAATAAGGAGCTGAAAAAGCTTTTAGAAGCAACAACTCTCGCTATATTCGATGAATTATCTGTTAGTGAAGATTTTCGGAGTAGGTTAAGTGAGCTTATCGGTGTTGATTGGGAGGTTATTGAGCGCGATCAAAAAGGAGAAGTAATAAATTTTTTATCTAACTTAGGCTGGATTATTAGTTCTAATGATGAAAAACCTTTGCTTTCCCTTCGTGAATCTAATCTCTCTCAAGCTGACCTGGAGGGAGTCAACCTCTGGGGAGCCAACCTGGGGGGAGCCAATCTCTGGGGAACTAACCTAGGAGGAGCCAACCTGGCAAGAGCTGACTTGAGAGGAGCCATCCTGGCGGGAACTTATCTGAGAGGAGCCATCCTGAGAGGAGCTGACCTGGGGGGAGCCTATCTAGGGGGAGCCTATCTGGTGGGAGCTAACCTGGCAGGAGCTAATCTGGCGGGAGCTGACCTTGAGCGAGTTACTTTTTGTGAAACTACTATGCCAGATGGCACTATCAATAATAGTAATTGTGATAGCTAGCTCAAGTTAATATTTAGTTAGGATACTTTAGATGAATAAGTAAATTACCTTCTAAAAATAGGGAATCCTAAAGGGCAGTTGTTTCTTGGGGAAAAACCCAGCATTTCCTCTGGCAAAGATCACACTGCTTCACCCCCGCAACTGTTTCACCGCTTCGGCGAAAGAGGTCGGAACGCCTTTGAGGTTTTCTCATTTCTGGAAATCACCTTAGTGTTCAAAAGTTAGTTTTCTTATTGTTCAGCTACTTAATATAGGTTGATCTTTGAAAAATATTTATCTATTTTTTTACAGTTATTAGATAATTGTATTGTAGTCACTTTATTACCGTTTATTTAGAATTAAACGTTTAAAGCAAATTGTGTTGTACTAAAAGCGAGAGATAACCCTATGAAAAAAATCTATTCATTATTAGGATTGTGCATTTTAAGTAGTTCCTTATTTTTCTTAAACAGTTGCGCTCCATCAACCGATACCGCACCTGAGGCTCCGCCTGAGACGGCGCCCGAAAGCAAGTAAAACACTAATTATGGAAAATAAAGCTGCTTAAGAGGTTTTTGTATGGTTAACCCGTTCATTAAACCTAAAAAGCTTATCTGAGGAGCGTGATCGCGCTCCTTAAATTTATTAGTTTAGCGATCGCAAATGCCGATGAAAAATGACGTTTAGTACCTAAAATTTTTGAAAATCCTCCTCCAAGGGAAAATTCTGTTTATCGGAATTATTCATGCAACCAAGCCATGAATAACTATAATTTTAATTTTTTGGTTTCGATTCTACTTTTATGATTTGACCTAATTAAATTATATTTATCAAAATATTGCATAAAACAATAAAGGTGGGCAATGCCCACCCTACGGATTACGCTAACATCTCAACAGATAATCGTTTAAAGGTCAATCTTTCATCTTCAACATCGACAAAAATAGTATCGCCTCCTTGAAATTCTCCGCGTAAAATAGATTTCGCGATCGCGGTTTCTAAATATCTTTGAATTGCTCGTTTCAAAGATCTGGCACTATAGACTGGATCTTAACCTAATTTTGATAGGTATTGATAAGAGGGGTTTTATTGTTCCTAGTGATTTAATGATTCTTTTCCTGAAAAAATTTTACAAGCTAAATTTAGGAATAGTGTTATGAAAAGATAAATTTAGGGAATTATATTGTTTACAGCTGCACTAGCAATCATTTATCTCTTTTTATCTTGTAAGTTCTTTCAATGTCTAATTCTCCTATTCAGAAAATTTTATTCGGTAGTCCAGGTACAGGAAAAAGTTATAAAATTACAGGAAAAGGTACTGAAGAAAATCCAAGTATTAAAGATAAACTTGGTATAAGTAAGCCAAAGAATATTATTAAAACTGTATTTCATCCTGAATATACCTACGGAGATTTTATCGGCAAATTATTACCACAAACTACAGGTAGCAATTCTGTTATCTATAAATATTATCCAGGATATTTTTTAAGAGCCTTGGGTAGAGCTTATAGAAATATAATTGATGGGGATAAAGAACATGTTCTATTGGTTATTGACGAGCTAAATAGAGGTAATGCTCCTGCAATTTTTGGGATCATATTTCAACTATTGGATAGAAACAATGATGGTTGGTCTGAATACAAAGTTAATCTATCAAAGCTAGAGATTGTTGGATTGCTAGAATCCATGAATTATAAAGTCTCTATTAACCAAGAAGGAATAATGATTGGAGAAAAAAACTCAAATTCTTCGAGTTGGCATGATTTTTGCAATAAGTTAAGAAGTGAATTAGATGAAAATCAATCAAATGATATAAAAGAAGTTATCCAAAACTTAGACAATGAAAGTATTTCTATTCCTCCAAATCTTTCTATCATAGCTACTATTAATACGTCGGATGAATCTATCTATTATTTAGATAGTGCTTTTAAAAGAAGATGGGATTGGGAATATGTTGAAGCTCCTCATAAAAACACACCATCTCATAATATACCTCAATTAATTAGACAATCTTATTTATACTTAGAAAACGATGGCACAACTCAAGAGTATCCAGAAAAGATAAACTGGGGAGCTTTTGTTATATGCCTAAATGAATTTATTAAATTAAATTCTCGATTTATTAAAAGAATTGATGACAAGCAAATTGGATGGTGGTTTATTTCGCCTGATAGTGAAGGTATAATTAGCATGGAGCGTCTTAAAAATAAGCTCATGTTTTATTTATGGGACAGTGTATTTTCCAGAGACAAACTTCCTTTGCAAGAATTTTTACAAAATGAATATACTCCTTTAATTACTTATGCTAATTTTGTAGATTGTACTGTAAGTTTTATTTTCAAGATATATAGTGATTTTGAAGGAGAGAAAAAAGAAGAAGAAATAGAAACGGAAGATGAAACATTTTAATTTAAATTAGTGATTTATGGTTTTGATTGATTATACGAATTTCTTAACAAATAATGATAGACTTTAGCACAATTAAAATTAAGTTTTCAGAAAAACAATTGTATTCTTTTGTAGGAATACAAAAAGAAAATGAAGATTTATTTTTTTATGTGCCTAAAGGGCTAGAAAAGCATCTTGAACTGCATAATTCATACGATATTAAGAAAAATTTATTTTTTTTATTGTATAAAACATTTAAAAAATTTATTTCTATTTGCGAAGATAGAGAATATATTCATAAAAATATAGCTAATGATCGTGATGGAGTAATAAAATTTAAATCTGGTAGTGGAGAAATTTTAGATCCAAACGAGCCTATTACTATATATAACAAACTGAATTTTTTAGATAATCTGTTATATTTATACGACGAACTTAAGATATTATCTCTTGTTTATCGTTTGGGTTCAACTGAACATATTAAATATGATCGCATATATTCTAATTTACATCGAGCCAATTTTCTAGATAATGGTGCTATTTACCTAGAAACAATGAATTTACCTAGACCAGAGATTCATTTTGAGCAGACAGATATTGTATGTCTTTACTGTTATCTATTAACAGAAGTTAAATATCAACTTGAAGAAGAAGTTAGTAGTGAAATTAAAACTTTAGCAGAGAGATATCAAGAAAAATACTTACATAATAGCTGTGGTTTATTTAATCAGGATACTTATGAAAATACTTTAGAGTTAGTAATTGAATCTTTAGAAGGCATAGATCGCAAAACTGTATATAAAGATAGTGATTACTGGGACTTTTATGAAGCTATAGAAAAATTTTTGTATAGTAACTTAGATAAACACGGAGATGGTAAAATTTGGGGTATTAATAATTTTTGCAATGTTTGGGAATCAGCTTGTTTATATTATTTAATGAAGGCTTATCCATTGAACCTCATTCTTTGGATCGACGACCAATATTTATCATATGAAGAAATAAATAAACATCAAAAAGTAAAAAAAGTAATTCATTTAGATAATACTTTTAAAATTAATGGCAGTTTACTTAAGCCCGACATTTTAGTCATTAACAACGAAAGTAATGCTAACAAAAAAAGTTATAATTATTTATTATATAGAGATAGTTGGAATGATTTTGATTGGTATACTCGTTTTTATTATTTTACAGATGAGGATAATTATATATGGATACGAATTGCTTTTGAAGGACAGCAGAAACGTGGAAGTATCACCAAAGAACTAGAAAAATTTTTTAATTCTTCAAAAAAAATATCAAATAAAATTAAGCAAAAGGATAAGTATACTCAATACATTAATAAATCCGTATCATTACAATCATTACCAGATAAATTTTTTTCTTATTGGAAGCTTCCTGAGACCTTAAAAAATATAGATCTAATAATGATGGAGAAATTAAATCATATTTTTTATCGAGCTTACTTTATTCAGTCATTAAAGACATCAGATGATTTTATAGAAAAATTCTATCTTAAAAAAGAAAATATCATACTAGATATTGGTAGTCAATGTTTTGGATTTAACAAGGATACATATGATGAGTTTTTAATTTCTATTGATAATTCATTTTCTATTGAAATTATTGATGTTAAATATATATCACAAGAAGAAATCAGAAACACAGAAAATCCCGAAGAGTTTAAGTGTAGAAGTATCAGAAAACAATTTGTTTATGAATATTTACTTAATGACTATTTAGTCAAAAAAAAGCAAATAGAATGCCCCAAAATATCTAGTTGCTTTTGGATACCTGAATATAACTCAGGAGAGGAAATAGTAGTTGCTGGTGATGAATATCTTGATGGTTATTTAGATTTGGCTTTAGTTGATCCAATTAAATTACTACAACATTATGTTCAATCATAATTTAAGGTGGGCAATGCCCACCCTACGGATTATGCTAACATTTCAACCGATAATCGTTTAAAGGTTAATCTTTCATCTTCGACATCGACAAAAATTGTATCGCCTCCTTGGAATTCTCCCCGTAGAATAGATTTCGCGATCGCAGTTTCTAAATATCTTTGAATTGCTCGTTTCAAAGGTCTGGCACCATAGACTGGATCGTAACCCAATTCTGATAGGAAATCGATCGCACCCTCTGATAATTTCAAAGCTAATTTTTGTTCGGCAAGACGTTTTTCTAAGTCTTTAACTTGCAGTTTAACAATTGGTTGTAATTGTTCTTTAGTTAAACTATGGAAGATGATTATTTCATCAATTCTATTGAGAAATTCTGGACGGAAACTGTCCCGCATTGCCGCCATTACGCGAGAGCGCATTTCTTCATATTTGCTATCATCACCAGCGACATCAAGGATATACTGCGAACCGATATTACTGGTCATAATAATAATTGAGTTTTTAAAGTCCACAGTGCGTCCTTGGGAATCGGTAAGTCTGCCATCATCGAGAATTTGCAACATGATATTGAACACATCCCCGTGAGCTTTTTCGATTTCATCAAATAAGATCACAGAATAGGGACGACGGCGGATTGCTTCGGTGAGTTGTCCTCCTTCTTCGTAACCGACGTATCCTGGAGGCGCACCAACCAAGCGGGATACACTATGTTTTTCCATATATTCCGACATATCGATCCGCACTAAAGCTTCTTCCGAATCAAAGAGGGTTTTAGCTAAAGCTTTGGCTAACTCAGTTTTACCCACACCTGTAGGCCCTAGAAAAATAAAGCTTGCTGTGGGACGATTAGGATCGGCTAATCCTGCGCGAGAACGTTGAATAGAATCAGCGACAGCAGTTACGGCTTCTTCCTGTCCGATAACTTTTTCATGTAATTCATCTTCTAAATGTAAGAGTTTTTCTTTTTCTGATTCGACAAGTTTATTCAAAGGTATTCCTGTCCATTTAGAAATAATTTCCGCGATATCAGTTTCTGTTACCTCTTCTCGTAGCAGATTACGCCCAGTAGATTGGGTTTCTTCCAATTTACTTTCAATATCTTTGGTTTGACGTTGTAGGTCGGTAAGTTTGCCGTAACGTAATTCCGCAGCTTTGTTGAGATCGTAATCCCTTTCTGCTTGCTGAATTTCGAGATTAACGCGATCAATTTCTTCTTTTAAATTATTAAGTTGACCAATCACGTCTTTCTCCGCTTGCCATTGGGCATTAAGCTCGGATTGTTCTTCCTTAAGATTGGCTAATTCCTTCTCTAAACGCTCTAACCTTTCCTGAGATAACTTATCTTCTTCTTTCTGTAGAGATAACCTTTCCATCTCTAACTGGAGAATTTTGCGATCAATCTCGTCTAACTCTTCCGGTTTAGAAGTAATCTCCATTTTTAGTTTAGCTGCTGCTTCGTCAACCAAATCGATCGCCTTATCTGGCAAAAAGCGATCGCTAATATAACGGTTAGATAATGTTGCTGCGGCAACTACAGCAGTATCAGAAATTTTCACCCCATGATGCACTTCATAACGCTCTTTCAAGCCCCGTAAAATAGAGATTGTATCGACAACATTCGGCTCATCTACTAGTACCGATTGGAAACGTCTTTCTAAAGCGGCATCCTTTTCAATATATTTGCGATATTCATCCAGAGTAGTCGCACCAATACAACGTAATTCACCCCGCGCTAACATCGGTTTGAGTAAATTTCCCGCATCCATCGAGCCTTGAGTTGCTCCAGCACCAACAACAGTATGGATCTCATCGATGAACATAATAATGTTACCTTCTGACTCAGTAACTTCTTTGAGTACAGCTTTAAGTCTTTCTTCAAATTCGCCGCGATATTTTGCGCCTGCGATCAAAGCCCCCATATCTAAAGCGACTAATTTGCGATCGCGTAAGGATTCAGGAACATCTCGATTGACAATCCGTTGCGCTAAGCCTTCGACAATAGCAGTTTTCCCAACACCAGGCTCACCAATTAAGACGGGATTATTTTTGGTGCGACGGGATAATATCTGAATAGTACGACGGATTTCTTCATCCCTACCAATAACAGGATCGAGTTTACCCTGCTTAGCTAATTCTGTTAATTCTCGACCGTATTTTTCTAAAGCTTGATATTTCCCTTCGGGATTTTGATCGGTTACTTTTTGATTCCCCCGCACTTGTTTGACAATCTCCTTAAGTTTTTTTTCTGTTAAGCCAAATTCTTGAAATAAATTTTTGCCAATGCGATCGTCTTTAGCATAGGCTAATAGCAGATGCTCGATCGATATATATTCATCCTCAAAGTCTTTACGAAATTTCTCCGCCCGATCTAATAAGCTATCCAGGCTGCGTCCCAAATAGATCGAGTCTCCGAGATTTTTAACTTTAGGTTGACTATTAATAAAACGATCTACTTTATCTCGTACTTTAGAGACGCTAATATCTGCTTTGTTGAGGATACTAGTCGTTAATCCTTCTTCTTCTAATAACGCTTTTAGTAAATGTTCGCTTTCAATTTGTTGGTGTTTGTTTTGCTTAGCAATATCTGCTGTTTTGACAACGGCTTGCCATGCTTTTTCGGTAAATTGTTGAGGATTGGTAGGCTGCATAGTTTTTCAGTTATCAGTTATCAGTTTTTTATTGAATTTGGATAAACTATAATGATGACTTTATTAAAAATTCTATTTAATACCCAAATTCGGTAACGATGAATGTTGAAATCTAAGAGAAAGGTTTAAATATTGATTGTTTACTGCGTTCATTGTAGCGAAGCACACATCCTGAGTCGGTAAGGATAACTCTACTAGACCTTATATGGTTTCCCCTAGTTACATGAACAGCTATTATCGAGTAAATCTGGGCGGAAGTCAGTTTTAAATTGTAGGTTGGGTTGAAGCATGAAACCCAACAATAGCAAACAATAGATGGGTTTCGCTATCGCTCTACCCATCCTACTAACTATTATTTAATACTATCAACCTTAACTCTATTTTGGACAGCGGGAACCATCCCTAGTCATGCTTACGATAAAGAAGATGCGGAGCAACTACGGACAACCAAAATATGTAGGGATTGCGACCTAAGTGGTATTGGTTTGTCAAGAAAGGATCTGATTAGTGCCGTTATGCCTAATGCTAATCTAAGTCGCACCAAACTGAATCGCACTCATTTGATTAGTGCTTACCTACCCAATGCCGATCTAAGTAGCGCCAGAATGAAGCGAGCCTATCTACCTAGTTCTTACCTACCTAATGCTAATTTAGCTGGGCAAACGCGATCGCTCAATATTACCTTTGCAGATCGCGTTTCCTCTATTAGCGATCGCAGATAAACTAGAAGATGGAATAGAAATTATAGTTACTTATGATTTCTCTAAAAGCCAAAATCTTCCAGCAGTTAGGCTAGATTGGAATTAATATTTATTCTATGAATCGAAAACACAATCGATGTCTAGCAAAATCAACTGGCAAAATCTTCAACCTTGGGGTGGCTCGCAAAATACTGGATTTGAAGAATTATGCTGTCAACTTGCTCGTTATGAATTAGTACCCCCAGGTTCAAAATTTATTCGTAAAGGTACTCCTGATGGCGGTGTTGAGTGTTATTGGATATTACTAGATGGTGATGAATGGGGTTTACAAGCTAAGTTTTTTCTCTCTGTAGGTGATAAGCAATGGGAACAATTAAATAAATCTGTTAAGACTTTTTTAGAAAAACATCCTCGAATAGTTCGCTACACAATTTGTATTCCTATGGATCGTTCCGATCCCCGAATCAATGACAAAAACTATTTTATGGATAAATGGAATGAACAAGTAAAGAAATGGGAAAATTGGGCGCAACAAAAAGGTAGAACTATTGAGTTTATATATTGGGGAGAACATGAAATTTGTGAGCGTTTGTCTCGCGAGAAACATCGAGGTAGATATTTATTTTGGTTTAATAGTCAAGAATTTAGTCAAAATTGGTTTAAAACTCGTGTTGATGAAGCCGTTAACAATGCGGGAACACGGTACACACCAGAATTAAATGTAGAATTGCCTATTGCCCAAATTTTTGATGGTTTAGGGAGAACTAAAGCGTTTTTTAATCGGATTAAATTAATTAGAGGCAAAATTAAAAAATCGTTATCTAAAGTTACTAATTCCAAATCAGACGATCCAATTCAAGCAGCAGAAACTAAATTTCAAGCTAAAATTACACAACTATTAGCAAAATTATATGATTTAGATACAGTAGGAGTAGATGAAATTGATTTTGCTTCAATAAGAACTTTAGCTTCAGAATTATATTTTGTTACTTACGATTATATTGATGTTTTACGCAATATTAAATCAGAGCAGCAACAAAAAAGTTATTCTCAAAACTATGATTATCGACAACATGAGCTTAACGAATTAGAAAGAGCAATAAGTTCACTTAAAAGATTATTAGAGAGTAAAGCAACCTTATTAGCAAATATTTCAGCATTGCTTTTATTAGGAAAAGCTGGAATGGGTAAAACTCATTTATTATGTGATGTTGCTCAATATAGAGTAAATTCTGGTTTACCTACAGTTCTGCTTTTGGGAGAACAATTTAATAATGCAGAACCTTGGTTACAAATGATTAGTCATCTGGGTTTATCTTGTAGCAGAGAAGAATTTTTAGGTGCGCTAAATTCTGCTGGAGAAGCTAGACAATCTAAAGCTCTAATTCTAATTGATGCTCTTAATGAAGGGGAAGGAAAAAAACTGTGGAAAAAATATTTAGCAGGAATACTAGCTATATTGTCTAATTATCCCTGGATCAGTATTGCTGTTAGTGTACGTACTCCTTACAAAGATGTTGTTATCCCCGAGGGTCTAGACTCAACTAAATTAATACAAGAAACACATCAAGGTTTTGCTCAACATGAATATCAAGCGACTAAAACTTTTTTCGACCATTTTGGAATTAAACGTCCTAGTATACCTTTATTAAATCCTGAGTTTCAGAATCCTCTGTTTCTCAAATTATTTTGTACTGGCTTGAAAAATCGTGGTATGACAGAAGTGCCCAAAGGATTTTGCGGTATAACTTCTGTATTTGATTTTCTAGTCGATTCTGTTAACGAAAAATTAGCTAAAGAAGAATATTTAGACTTCGATCCTCAATCTAAAATTGTTAATCAGGCTATTAATAAATTAGCCGAACTCATGGCAAAGGGAAATAAGCAATGGTTAACTCGCGAAGAAGCAAAGTCTGTTGTTAATAACTTTCTATCTAGTAAGAGTTATCATAATTCACTATTTAGAAATTTACTGACTGAGGGTTTATTAGCTGAAGATAGATTTTATCAAGAAGAAGATCGATGGCAAGAAGGTATTCGCTTTACCTATGAAAGGCTTTCCGATCACTTGATTGTCAAGTATCTACTCGATGAACATTTAGATCGTAGCAATCCATCTGAATCATTTTTACCAGAACAACCTATAGGAGAACTATTCAAAGACCGATATTCTGCATATCAAAATCGTGGATTAGTCGAAGCATTATCAATTCAAATTCCTGAAATAATTCAACAAGAGCTGGCAGAAATAGCTCCCTCTTATGCAAACTCTCATCTATTTATTGACAGTTTTCTTGAAAGTATTCTATGGCGTAAACCAGAGTCAATTACTGATAAAACTTTAAATTATATCAATGAATATGTTGTTACTACTCAAGGAATGGAAGAAAAATTACTTAATGTTTTTTTGACAGTATCAACGAATATTGATCATCCATATAATGCTGATTTTCTTCACAAGCATCTTAAAAAATTAGACATGCCTGAACGAGATAAATATTGGTCTATGTTTATTCATAGTGAATATGAACAACATAGAGCAGTAGATAGTTTAGTAGATTGGGCATGGTCATCAGAAGATAAGAGTCATATTGAAGATGAAGCAATTCGCCTTTGTGCTATTGCTTTGGCTTGGTTTTTAACTACATCTAATCGATTTTTACGAGATAGAGCGACAAAAGCTTTAGTCTCAATTTTAACTCCACGTATTTATTTACTACAGCAAATCATTCCCGAATTTCTTGATGTTAATGACCTGTATGTTTTAGAAAGACTTTTTGCTGTTGCTTATGGTTGTGCGATGCGAAGCGCGGATTACAATGCTGTAGCTGAATTAGCAAAAGATGTTTATGGTTGGATTTTTGAAGATGGTCAACCTATTCCTCATATACTATTAAGATGTTATGCATGTGGAGTAATAGAAGTAGCTTTAAATCATAATAGTGATTTGAATATTGATATTGGTAAAGTTAGACCTCCATACAATAGCGATTGGTTCGATTATATTCCCACAGAAGAAGATTTAAAGCAGTATAAAAAATCAACGAATGAAGAGGAACAGGTAAATTATTATTCTTGGTCAATCATAAATTCTGTATTAGATTATGGAGACTTTGCTAGATATATCATTGGGACTAACTATAATTCCTTTGCCTGGTCTTCTCAACTCTTAAGTCAGCCAATAAAACTTACTACTGAAGAAATTTATGATCAATTCGTTGAATCGTTGACTAAAAGACAAACAAAATCATGGGAAAGATATTACGAAACTAGAGATATCGTAAATTATTACCGTGAATTAGACCAGAAAGAAAGAATAGAAATTTTCGGACAAGAATATACAGAAAAAGAGCTAGAAGAAGAACTTACTAAGACATTAGGGTATTTTAAAAATACTTTAGGGAAAAAGAAAACTCAGATATTTGAAGAATCAGTAATTCCTTATTTAAAAAATCTCACGGAAATTAAAATAAAGGATGCTAATAAATATCGCTTTGATTTGAGTATCGCCCAACGATGGATATTCTGGAAAGTTTTTGATTTAGGTTGGACTGTAGAGTTTTTTGGTAATTTTGATTCAATGATTAATTCAAGCAATATAGGAAGAAAAGCTAATAAAGTAGAACGAATTGGAAAAAAATATCAATGGCTTGCATATCATGAATTTTTAGCTCGCGTATCCGATAATTTTTATTTTGAAAAAGATAGGCGGAATCAAAATAATAACCAAGGTTATCAAGGCTCTTGGCAATTAAGTATTCGAGATATCGATCCTTCTTGCTTATTAAAAAATGCTCCACAAGAAAAATCAGATAAAGATGAGCTACCTTGGTGGTCTTCCTCAAAATATGATGCTTGGGAATTAATGCCAGATAATATTAAGTGGCTCAAAAATGAAAATGATTTACCCCCAATTCAACCAATGATTGAGCTTATTAATCCTCAAGATAATTCTCAATGGATTACTTTAGAGAGTAATCCATCTTGGAGAGAACCAACGCCAATTGATGAAGATCGGTATGACTATCCAAGAAGAAATATTTGGTATCAAATTAAAAGCTATATAATTCGCAAAGAAGATATCGATTGCTTGTATGATTGGGCTATTCAACAAGATTTTATGGGACGCTGGATGCCCGAATCTAATGAAAACCATAAGATATTTTTAGGAGAGTTTTTCTGTTCGCCAGCTTTTAACTATCACAATATTCCCTATTTTCTTCATGATGGTTGGACTCAAGGAGGAGATGATCGAATTCCTAAGCCAGTATTAGTTTCTACTGATCAATATTTAAGAGAAAGTGGTACTTATGATGGTTCTGTAGATGAGTCTTACTCTATTTATTTACCTTGTTCCTGGTTAGTTGAACAAATGAATCTAAGTTGGAATGGTGTGTAAGGTTATTTTTTTGATATTCAAGGTAATTTAATTGCTTTTGATCCATCTGTAAGAGAATATGGGTCTAATGCTTGTCTAATCAAAAGAGACGCACTATTAGAATTTTTGAATCAAAATAACTACGATATCATTTGGACTGTTTTGGGAGAAAAGATGGTTATCAAAGGATCTCCTCATCATGGTCGATTGGAAATTAGCGGTGCTTTTCGCTTAAACAATGGCAAGCTGGTCAGTCAAATTAATTCTAAACTCATTCTTCGTGATGATAATTAGGTAATTATACTAATTTACTAGTTCTAACTTGAAATATCATGCTTTTGCTGCATTTCTTGTTCAAATTCGCTTAAAGAACGGGTTTGTCCAGATTCTATATCTGTCAATCCTTGTTTGATGCCTGCTATGGTTTCCAGCTTTTCAATTTTGTCTAAAAGCTTTTGATATGATATGGCATTTTGAACCACAATTTCCGCTTTCCCATTTACCGTTAAAACTACAGGCTGTCCTGTTTCTTTAGGAAGGGAATGTCCCATTTCTTGATATTCTTCTTGAATCATGGCAAAAACGTTTCTCAATTCTGCATTAGCTGCTTCCGAAGTTTCTCCCCAAGCAAGACAGCCATCAATTGCG
The DNA here is from genome assembly GCA_030065615.1 of Xenococcus sp. MO_188.B8. Taxonomy (GTDB): domain Bacteria; phylum Cyanobacteriota; class Cyanobacteriia; order Cyanobacteriales; family Xenococcaceae; genus Xenococcus. The sequence continues at coordinate 21,748 of JASJDR010000049.1, forward strand.
GGGACATAAGCGACAAAAGTGCCATTATCGTCGGGACGAATAACGATTGTATAATCTTGCAAGGATTTCATTGGTTACTTAATCTGTCTGCATCCTCTTAGAGTAACAGAACAATTCTTATTTTTCTTTCATTGCAGATTGGGTTTAGGGTTAAACGATCTATTTTTGAAGCAATTTTCAATTAGGGGACTTAGTCATTTCAAATAAATTTTTAGCTTGGGGGGCAATGAATCCTTCAAAGAGATTTTTCTTTCCCGTACTATCTTCCACGAAATATCTCTGTGCTAATTCATAATAGGCATAGCTCCAGGCCATCTGATCGAGATTTCCTTGTTCATCGAGAACTTCTACTGGTTCAATGACAGCATGAGTTGCGGTCTGTTGCAACCCGCTGGCTTGACCCCCTTCAAAGCGATCTTTCATCGGTACACCTTCACTAGCCAGAGCTTGAGCTGTACTCTCGATATCAGGATAGATCGGGGTATGTTGTCGATTAATATATGCTGTGAAGTGATTTACGCTATAACCATGCAGCAATACCCAAGCCCCATATTGGCTCACCTCGTTAACTGCCTCTACCACAGTTCGCTTAGGTGGTGACCAAGGACGTTTAAAGGCCGGGAGCAAGGTTTGGGCAATTCCTTGATAATCTTTCTCTGATGCCAGAGAGGATTGTTGCAGAGCCAGTAAATCGAAAAATGAACCCGACTGAACAGTATTTTGAATCATACTGACAATTGAAGTCGGTAGTTGCTCGACAATCAACTCGCTGATAAACAGTTTAGGTAAATCCAACTCATCTTGAGCTGGATGACGATAGTGACGGGCATAAAGATGGCGATCTCCAAATTTATATTCTCCCACTACCTTGTAACCTAACCATTCCACAATATTTTCCAGGTAAGTTATTCCCAAATTCACTGCACCCGTGGGGCGCTCCACATCTAGCCTTAAGGAGCGGAAGGCAATATGGTCATTAGCCACAATGCCTCCTGCAGCTTGAATCATCGCTTCATAAACGCGGGCATAGTTCACTCGTTGACGATAAATCTCCCAGAGTTGCGCCCATAGTTCCTGGGCCAGATATGGTGAATTCATGAGTATTTTTTGAGTACTTCGTTAAGAATATTCAGGGTAACAGTAATTTGTTCGGCAGTAATTACCAGAGGAGGAGAAAAGCGAATCGAGGCTTTGCCACAGCCCAGGAGGATTAAACCTTGATAAAAAGCATCTTGCAAAATGCGGTCGCGCTTAGCTGGATCTGGTTTGCCCTGGTTGTCATAAATATCGATCGCCATCATCAAACCTTTACCATGAGGTGGTGATATACAAGAAAAACTTGAAGCTAGGCGCGTTAACCCTTCTTGTAACTCTAGACCTCTCTCCCGAGCATTCTCAATTAAGCCATTTTCTAATAATTGTAAGGTAACATTAGCTGCGGCACAGGCTACTGGGTTGCCCCCAAATGTATTAGAGTGAGATCCTGGAGGCCAGGTCATAATCTCTGGTCTAGATAAGATTGCTCCCAAGGGTAAACCACTAGCAATTCCCTTAGCTAGGGTAATAATATCAGGCATCACATTCCAATGCTCAATAGCAAAGAGTTTCCCTGTGCGTCCCATGCCCGATTGTACTTCGTCGAGGATCAGGAGTATTTTATGGCGATCGCATATTTCTCGTAACCGCTCCAGAAAGCCATCTTCAGGCACAATATAGCCTCCTTCTCCCTGGATGGGTTCTACCACAATGGCTGCTACATCTGATGGCGGTAGCATCGAGGTAAAGAGGTTTTGTTCGAGGTAATCTAAGCTCTCATGGGTACCATAGGGAATATGGGTCACTCCTGGAACTAGAGGGCCAAAACCTTGACATTGAACTGATTTAGATCCAGTGAGGGACATTGCGCCATAGGTTCGTCCATGAAACCCAGCCACAAAAGCAATCACCCGCCAACGCTGGGTATAATACTTCGCTAGCTTCAAAGCTCCTTCCACAGATTCGGCTCCAGAATTGGTAAAGAACACTCGGGCTTTGGCACCCTGAGAGGGTTGAGGAAAGGGAGCTTTGGCGACCAGGGTTTCTGCTAGCTGAGCCAGGGGTTCATAATAAAAATCGCCACCACACATGTGCAAAAGCTTTGCCGACTGCTCCTGGATTGCCTGAACAACTTGGGGATGGGAGTGACCAGTAGCAGCCACCGCAATTCCCGCAGTCAGATCCAAAAAGATATTGCCATCAACGTCTTCTATTAGACAACCATCTCCTCCCTCGACCACTAACGGATATTCTCTGGTATAGGAGGGAGAAGTGACAGCGCGATCGCGATCTATAATCGCTTTGGCTTTAGGCCCAGGTAGTGAGGTGATTAACTTAGGCGCTTCTATGTTTGGGGATTTGGTTACAGTAAACATGGTTTTAAATAAGTAATAAACTAGGGGCGTAGCATGCTACCTCCGTACATAAGTAACAAGGCTCAGTTTTGAGCAAGCAGGATGCGCGAGTCTCACTGGCAGATCCCATCAATGCTTAAACTATTTCGAGTATTTCTAACTGGTAGGTAGGTTATTTCCCCTGTGGGATACTAGAGTTATATCTTCTATTTTATCTATTGCCTACTGATAGGGCTTCAACTTTGAAGACAAAAGTCAGGAGGGTTGTACTTTTCTCTTCTCTCTTGAGTATATAAGCCTCAACTTCTTAAGTCACAAGGAGTTTATTTTATGTAATTAAAATGACAAAAAAACAATATTATACTTAGCCCCAGTTTAATAATTATACTTAGAAGACAGTTTTGTTCTCAATACTAAAGTGGAAGTAAACTATATTGAATTTTTGCTAGAAGTTATTCTAATCAATGAGAATCATTCCTTATATATGACTCCTTCTCTTCAAGAACAATATTGTTATAAAAAAAGCTGATTTGCATTTCTCCAATGCTAAATAAATGTATTTTTTACAGATGCTAATAATGAAATTGACTACGGAAATATTGATGAATTTTTTAAAGAGGAAAATTACTTTTATCTTAGTGGAGATTGGGGAGAACTTGCAATTGTAGAACCATCAATTTTGTTTGAAATTTTAACTTAAATCAATTCAATTTAGATATAACTAACGTAATTGCTGATGAAGAACATCCCATTCGTGTAGGGGCGCTTTGCAAAGCGCCCCTACTAATAAATCTAATCAAAACCTGATATCCATAATTTCCAGAAATCACCTCAAATCAAGAAGTCACCGATTATCAATCTGAGCGCGTTGTAACTGCCCTGAAAAATCGACATAGACAGTTTTCCACTCCGAGAAAATATCCAATGCCGCAGTACCTGCTTCTCGATGACCGTTACCAGTAGCTTTGACACCGCCAAAAGGTAGATGAACCTCTGCTCCAATAGTTGGACCATTGATATAAGTAATTCCCGCTTCAATATCTCGCATCGCTTGGAAAGCCCGATTAACATTTTGGGTATAAACGGCAGAGGATAGACCATAGCGAGAGTCATTAATAATCGCGATCGCTTCTTCAAATGATCCCACCTCAATTAAGGACACCACTGGACCAAAAATTTCTTCTTGAGCTACCCGCATCTGAGACTCAACTCCATCAAGAATAGTAGGTTCAAAGAAATAACCTTGATCCAATCCTTCACCCTGAGCTTGTTTACCCCCTGTCAGAATAGTCACACCTTCATCCTGAGCTACTTCTAGATAATATTTCACCCGCTTTAGCTGAGCTTCATTAACCAAAGGTCCGACATCAGTATGGGGATCAGTTCCTGCGCCCAAGCGTAACTTACGGGTTTTGTCTAAAAGTTTTGCCGTAAAATCAGCTTTGATATCCCGATGTAAAATCAGACGGCTCGTAGCAGTACAGCGCTGTCCAGTTGTGCCAAAAGCGCCCCAGAGCGCTCCCTCCAAAGCTAGCTCCAGATCCGCATCTTCCATAACAATCTGGGCATTTTTCCCTCCCATTTCTAAGGAAACCCGCTTATGACTCCGTCCACAAATGGCTGCTACTTCGGCTCCCGTTTGGGATGATCCCGTAAAAGAAACTAAATCAACCTCAGGATGGGAAGTTAAACTTTGACCAACTTCTTCCCCCGATCCATGAACTAAGTTAAAAACTCCTGGCGGTACTCCTGCCTCAGCAATAATTTCGGTAAGGAGAGTTGCGCAAGCAGAAACATCTTTAGCTGGTTTAAAAATTAGAGTATTGCCACATACTAAAGCAGGTAATGCTTTCCAGCAGGGAATCGCGATGGGGAAATTCCAGGGAGTGATTAAAGCAGCAACCCCAATCGGCATCCGCAGGGTCATGGCAAATTTATTGCCCAATTCTGAAGGCGTGGTCTGGCCAAATAAACGACGACCTTCTCCTGCATAGTAAAAAGCACAATCAATTCCTTCTTGGACATCTCCCTGTGCTTCTGTGAGGATCTTGCCCATTTCCCGACTCATAAGCGTAGCTAATTCTTTTTTGCGAGCCAGCAATCCTTCACCAATTCGATGGACAATTTCCGAGCGCACGGGCGCAGGAACCAGTCTCCAGGACTGATAAGCTTGACGAGCAGCAGTAACAGCAGCTTGGACATCGGCTGATCCAGATAAAGGTACCGTGGCAATGCATTCGCGACCGTTGGCAGGATTAAGACTCTCAAAAGACTTTCCTGATTTAGCTGAGATCCACTGTCCATTAATGTAATTATGACAAGTGAGTGGTTTATTCACTGAAACATCCTCCCTTACCTAGAGATTATGAAACCAATTTTTTAGCGCGTCTTCAAAAATATTCTCCTTAACTCCTGATACTGGGAAAGTTAACATCCTTTTGTTGACACAATCTCACCAATATTTAAAGCTAATGTCTTCTAAAATTTGTCCTTAGCATAGCAACAAAAATAGAAAATAGGTTGAAATATTTGCCTTAAAACTAGCAAAGATAGCAACTTTAGCGATTTTTATCCTTCTTGCAAAAATAATACCAAATTAAAAAACAAATAATAGTATCTATTTAGAATATTATAGATAATTGCTATTATCCTCACAAAAAAAAACTTGGTATATATACCAAGTTCAAACAGGAAAAAATTAATTATTAGAGAGAAGAAAAAAAACTTTAAGCTAGTAGACCTAACTTCTTGCCATTGTCGCGGGCAGTTCGAATGAAGTTTTGTCTAGTGGTTCTTTCGACACCGATGCGATTACAAACATTAGTAATAACTTTAGAATGTAAAGCGATCGCCTTACCACGAAGCTGATTAAATTTAGTTTTTCCTAGGCTACTACGAACCAAAATTACTATAGGTGCAAACATTGTTATTTATATACCTCGATTCAAAGTTGATTTAAAAGTTTTTATTTATTTGGGTTTTCTTGACCAATTAGCTCACTGCAAAGGCAATGAAAATTGTAGCTGTAACTAATAATGCAGCGATTGCGCCTTGTTGTAGATAGCGACGCTGTTCATAGACTGCTGGATACTCTGCATAGGTCACTTTAGGCTCAAAAGCGTAGTTGTTGAGTATCCCATTATCAAGTTGAGTAGTTTGCATAATATATTTTTCTGATGTAATTTTTTGTTTTTTTCTTTATGTAAATAAATATAACAAACATTTTAAGAAATGTGAATAGTAGTTGACAAAAAAAATTACATAGTATCCATAAGCAAAATTAATCAAGACTGATAAACTGGCTACTGACCTAAAGAGTAGCTCTGTACAGGACAAAAAAGCGAATCAAAACTTGCAAGGCAAGACAGAAAAGGGGTTTATTGAACCGACTGTTATCTTTCCCCAAGAAACTAGAAAATCACATCAGCGCAATCTGGTATTTTTTTTCATTATTACAATGCTTCTTTACCTGTGCATTCATCCTTTCCTCGTTAGGACTACCAATTTTTTATTACGCTCCTTAGCTATTATTGCTTTTTAGATCGATGAGAGTGCTGTTTGTTAGCGATTGTCTCTTTCAAGCTTCTTCCTCAGTAATCTCTTCCACGCAGAGGGCATTAGCTTCTGGCTTCGATAATTCAATAACTTTTTCTAACAACAACATGATTACAGAGTTTTCTTGAGTCAAGCTCCCAAGGACAACAAATTTAGTCCCCGGCATTAAACCCATAGCTATTAACTTGCCGATATAACCGCCATAAGCCTTATCGTAGCCAACTATCGTAGCAACAGAACCCAGAGATAATTCTCTTACACTTGTCCGAACTTTCATTAGTGTTTTCGCTCAACCAGATTAACGGAGATAATTACCGACACGTATTCCAGGGATGGGAAAGTACTTGTCAGACTATACTATCAATAACTAATACCATAATCAAATCTTATTAGTAAATAATTTCAAATAGATTTAATAACTTTTATGTTCTTCTTGAGCTTGCTAAAGACATGCTTATTGCTGTATTAGCCCCCATGAAATACTAGTATACTGTAATTAGGGAAGGAAAAATCAAGTTTCATCAACTCTAATAATAATTAGAAATCTTATTGTTATTGGTATAAAGCTAAATGAAATTATATTTTATTAGTAAATTAAAAACTAATGCAGTTATCTCCTCTTTTTTATCGTACCAACTTAGGCTAGTCTCACTTTCTGGCTGCCGCTTGCAATACTGAGTGTGACGGGATGTATTGTAGTCGGATGTTATCCTGAGCAGATTTTTTTTCTCTAAATATTAAACTTTATTAATTAGAATATTTCTCAATAATTTTTGTTAAAATAAGATTTTTATTTTGAATAATGCGAATAAAATCCTTACTAATATATCGTTCTGGATTCAATTTATAAGTACTTAAAAGTAGAGGTAAAAAATAAGACTTTGATTTCTATATCCTTTACCAGTACTTAATTCATAGATAACGATACTGTAATCAGTACGTCATTAGTAATCATAACTTTCTTAATATCGATACTTAGCAATCAGCTTTTGTTTCGTTAATAATTTTTCAAAAATATTATTGATTTTATTTATTAAGAGTATTAACACTTAATGACATAGATGACAATTAAAGTCATCATATGATAAGATTGAACTCCTTGGGCTCATGAAATGCTCTCTAGTTTGTGCTAGCTTGATATTGTCAATAACATTTGCTTAATGCAAGAGGATTCGTCATGTCTACAACTCAAGGCTTACTACGTCCCTTCAATCAAATAGAAGATAATCCAGTTTTACTCGATAAAACTATTACTGAGCCTGTTTGTGAAGGTTTAAATCAAACTTTGTCCAGTTTCCAAGGCTTAGCTTTACAGTATCAAAAACATCACTTTGTTGTTGAAGGTTCTGAATTTTACTCCCTACATGAGTTTTTCAAGGAAAGCTACGAAGAAGTTCAAGATCATGTTCACGATTTAGCCGAAAGACTTAATGGTCTGGGAGGAATACCTGCTGCCTCTTTTGCCAAACTAGCTGAACTATGCTGCTTTGAGCAGGAATCTGACGGAGCCTATAATGAACGTGCAATGGTCGAACATGATTTAGCTGCTGAACAAGAGTTAATTAAACTAATACGCCGTCAAGCAGCGCAAGCGGAAAGTTTAGGAGATCGCGCTACTCGTTATCTTTACGAGAAAATTTTACTCGAAACTGAAGAAAGAGCTTATCATTTACATCACTTCTTGGTGCATGATAGTCTGACTTTAGCTTTTGTCGGTAGTAATGGTAACTAAGCTATAAAGTCAATTGGTAGCTTAAGAGAAAAAAATCAATTTTTGCCCAAATCGAACTAAGAAAATTCCTAAACTTTTGGTGCTGTGATTTGACCTACCGAAGGTGGCTCAAAAATAAGATATAGGAAAAACTTAAGATGCGGCAAAAATTGACAAACTTACTTTCTTAAAGCAATCGAATGACTTAAAAGTGTTTTAGACTAAAGCAAGCAACAAGCCAAGAGCGATCGCTCCTCCGCCAAGAATAAATGACCAGAAGCGATGATAACTATTGACCACAGTACCAGAATCCGTTTCAAGTTGAATCAAGTCCATCCAAGGTGCAATTCCACGGCGAAACCAACCTTTGGTATTTACTGTAGAACCAATTAAGCTTTGCACTCGCTTCATGCCAAATAAGAAATTACCAATCGGTCCAAAACGGGAAGAGTAACGCAAATACAGCATTCCTGTTTTATCCTGTAATTTGAGATCGGAACCAAATTTGTAACCTGCTTGACCACGACCTATTAGATTACCTGTTAGTTTAGCTGGCTGACCTCTTAGGGGGCTAGCATAGGGATCGGACATTAATTCGAGAACCTCAGTTTCTCTGGCACGCTCATAGTTGGGGAACATAACAAAGGCTTTGATTATGATTCCCAGACCTAAACCAATTACGGGAAAAGCCAGCACAAATTGTCCATAACCTGAAGCAATTCCCAAAATTAGACCGCCAACCAATCCGACAAATTCTAAACTAAACAGAAATACATCAAAGAAGAAACTGCCGTAAAGCCGTTTTTTGTTCAATGTTTTGCCTTCACCGATTACTTTCCCGATATCGAATTCTATGGCTAAACCCAATTGTTCGGCATAGGTGCTTAAGGCTCGGACTCGTTTACCCGTGAGAGGATGGGTTGAATTTAACTCCATCCACCATCCCCAGGGGTTAAACATATCCCAGAGGAAAACCCGACCAATTTTTTCAGGAGAAGAAGCAATCCGATAAGCTGTTCCTGTAGAAGCAGCTGCTTTAGCATCGTAAATTCCCAAGGCACGGGTTCCTTCGAGTAAGCGACTGGGTTCTTCTTGTCTACTGCCTTCTTCAACGATACCATAGGCAATTTTTACCAAAGCGCGAGACAACGCATTAGGATTACCAGTGGTTTCGGCTGCAAAATGATCTGCAAAATATTCCCTAGTGCGGGATAGATATAGCAGCAAATAGGAACCAATAATATAGAAAATATAGGCAACTAATGCTGCAGTCTGCATAGCATCTCTGACTTTCTGACTACCTCGACGCCCCATGCGACGAGCAAAAATATAGATCAAATAACAAATTTGAATCATTGTCGAAGCGACAGTCATGACCGCAAAATCCCAATGAACAATATGACCGAGTTCATGGGCATAGACGGCGGCAACTTCCTCGTCTTCGAGATAGGTAAATAAACCTTGACTGACTACTAACCGCGCACTGTTAGGCAGAGAGCCATAGGTAAAGGCGGTAGGGTTTTGGTCGTCGATAATACCTAGTCTGGGTTGTTTAAGTTTTTTATCGGCACAGACTCGTTGGATCACTTCAGCCGTTTCGGGACTTTGTTCGGCAATATCAGTGATCGAAACCCAGCGAGTTTTGTAGAGCCATTTTTGACTTAAGTCCATCAACCAGGGAGAGATAAAAAAAGCGGCGACATTAAATATCAGAGTAATGGCGACTGCGATCGCAAATCCTGCCCCAGGATTTTCACTACCAGTAATAAAAACTAATCCTAAAACTAAAACTAGTACCATGCCACCAATTAAAGACATGGTGATCGCAGAAGCAAGGGCTAAATTACCTGCGATACCTGCCAAGGCTAGTTTGACACCCATCCCAGATGCTCTTTGCGGTTGCTCGGGATTACTATTATTATTCATAACTAAAAAGATTAATATTCACACAGTTAAGATGAATTAGTAACACTATTAATGCAACTAACTTCTTTCTTTAATTGTCTATACAATAATTATATAATTCCCAGATTTCTCTGAAGACTTAAATAGCGAGAAACTGATAAATGTTAAATGATCAAACTCGCGCGTATCTTGGTGGATTACAAATCCGCTCTCTTGGTCAGCACCGGGAAGGGGGGAGTATTTTGTTAGGTTCTATTGGTTCAACACCAGGAATTGAATTGTTATCCCCCATTCCCGCCCTTGCTCGGTCGGCGTTCCCTTGCCCAGAACACGAAGCTGGGCTTGTCCAGATCGGTGCTCTGGATAAACGGATTACAAATTCCGCGGGTTCCGACCGCTGTCGGCGGCGCGGGGTCTGACCGCAGGGTCACTCGTCAATGTTAAATGATCAGCGATCGCAATTGCAATTTCTTTTTTTCCTATTACCTTAATTGGTGATTTTTCTGGGGTTACTAAATAAGCAACTTGTTCGCCGTTATCTCCTTTTTCTTCACCACGATTCGCGACTACCATTTGATAACCCTGTTGCAATCTTTGATGGGCAATAGTCATCAGTTGCTCATGGTCAATATTTTCTTGATATTTAAAAGTCACCATATAAAGATGGGGAAACTTAGCTCTCACTTCGGCAATAACTTTGGCAGTAGGAATTAAATTAATACTTTGTAATGCCCCACCACTAGGAATTTTGCCAGGAAATACTTGGGCTAATTGGTAATCAGCCACCGCAGCAGAAAAGATCGCGCAGTGATATTTATTCTGAGTTAGTTCTTGAATTACGGTAGTTTTATATTCTTCGTAACTATCAATTGTTTGCTGGGGAAGATAATCAGGAGGCGTATAACTTCCTTGTCCGCGAATTAGTTTAACTTTTGCGCCTCTGTAATATAATTCTTCGGCAATCTTACCGCCCAATGTTCCTGTAAAACGATTCGTAAGACGACGCACATTATCGATAGGCACAGGAGTTGCCCCACCTGTAACTAAAATAGGGATATTTTTAAGAGATGAGTTGCTAATTACCCGACAAACTGCGCTAACAATCGCGGCTTCGGTCGGCAGATTATTTTTACCATAGGCCACAAAAGGCGGAATAATCCCGACTCCCATAGCCTGTAACTTTTGTAGAGATGCTGTCAAAATGGAATTATGGAGACTGCCATGCATAGCTGGAGCAATCATAACTACGGTTTTTCCCTTTTCCATTCTACCGATGGCCGAAGCGATACTAGAAGTGACAACTCCATCAGCAATTCCGCAAGCAATTTTATTAATCGTGTTGTAAGTAGCAGGTACGACAAGATAAGCAGCAAAAGGATTATCGTCACTCAGATGTTCTGCTGCCGCCGTTAATTTGGTAATGACAGGATTGGTCGTACTCCATTCTAAAGCGTCAATAGTGGTATAACGTAAAGCTTCACTAGAGGTAAAAGCTACCACCTCCGCACCCTGACGGCGCAAACTACGAGCAATTAAAGGTGCTTTGAGTGCAGCAATACTGCCTGTAATCAGTAAAGCAATTCGCTTGCCTTGTAAATGATTGCCTTCTAAGAGTACTTCGCGATCTCGAAGTGCCAGGCTTGCCTGATCGCCTAAATTTGATTCTGGTGGTGTCTTAAAATTCCATGTTTCCATGATAGATCTAGCTTAAGAGCAATAACTCAATGATCAAATAATTACATTTAATTGACTATAGCGATCACGAAACTGGCAATAGGGCGATCGCGTTACTCTCCTGTACCCTCAGCAAAAACTCAAGATCAGTGATCTTAAAGATTTATTGCTGTTTTAATACTACTAAAGTAATATCATCAAATACTTTTTGTTCGCCAATAAATTCTCGAACATCATCAATCACAGCTTGCTTAAGATCTTGAGCCGTAAGTTGCCAATTTTGACTAATAACCTGGCAAAACCGCTCCATACCATATTGTTTTTTCCTCAAGTTGAAAGCCTCGGGGATGCCATCTGTGTACAGAACTACCCCATCACCAGAATTTAACTCAACAGTAATATGGCTAATAAAATCAGTGATATTATCATCTATACCAATCGGTAAACCTAAATCTATGGTGTCAATACGTTCGATCTGACCTCCCAAACGCACGATCAGAGCTTCTTCATGTTGTCCACTAATACTTACTCTGCTTTCTGAATAGTTCAAAATTGACAAAGTCAAATTTTTATCAGAATTCATTCGTTGCACGTTGCGATAAATAGTGCGATTGAGAGTATCCAAAAATCTCACCGGGTCTCTTTCTTTAATTTCTTTGAGGGTACGGACAGCAGTTTGGGTCATCAACATCAAAAGTCCACTTTCGAGACCATGCCCTGTCACATCACCAATGCCCAAGGTAACGATCCCATCTGTCTGCAAAACGTCATAGTAATCACCCCCCACTTCATCAGCAGGCTTCATATAGGCTGCAATGTCAAGATCTTTAATGCTTTCTAATTCTTCAATTTTGGGTAAAATCATTTGCTGAATATGCCGAGCCACATCCAGTTCAGCCCCCATCCTTAGGTTTTCTGCCTTCAGTTGTTCATTCAAACTGCTAATTTTTTGGTTGGCTTGAGCCAGTTCGGCGGTTCTTGCTTGAACTTTATCTTCTAGGGTGGCAAAGGATTCCTGAAGTTGTTCCGCCATGCTATTAAAAGAATGGGCTAAAGTTTCCAGCTCAATGACGGGACTGTCTTCATCCACTTGCTGATCGAGATTCCCCTTGCTCATTGCTTTCGAAGCTGCGGTAATTTTGCTTATGGGACGTGTCACCCAGCCAGCGGTGAGAATGCCGATCGCGATCGCGATTGCCAAGGCAGCGACACATAACCAAATAGTGCGACGTTTGCTGGCATAAATCGGAGCCATAAAGTCATTTTGGGGTATGACAACGGCAATCAGCCAGTCCAGTTCATCCTGAGATTGCAGCGGAGTGACCTGAACCCAAAGATCTTGATTATCCAGCTGATAGCTAAAGCGGAACGGTTCCTGGATCTGCTTTAAATCCTGCACCCGCTCTAACAGTTGCTGAGTAGTAACCTGAATTACTGGTTGCTTACTTGCGATCGCACTTAGCCGTAGAGGATCTTCTGCTTCTGCTGCTTCCACAGAGGGTTTTTCATCGGTAGAACTAGCAACTAAATCACCAGACCTCTCTATAATAAAGGCTTCTCCAGAGGGGCTAATATCAAGATTATTGAGAAATTCATTGATTTGAGCTAGGAGCAAATTGCTAGCTAAGACCCCGATTAGCTTTCCCTGAGGATCGTAAATCGGCGTTGTGGAGGAGATTTGCAACATACCTAGATTTGCTGAGGTAAAAATCGGACTCCAGGTTTGAGTTCCAACCTCAACCGTAATGTTATACCAGGGTCGATTACGGGGATCGTACTCCTTAGACTGCAACAGTTTATGGCGATCGCCATAACTCGGAAGTTCATAAACTAAACGTTTGGGTGCGGTTTTGTTGGTGCGAAACTTCACCACAATCTGTCCGTCTAGATAACGCTGAACCCCCAGAAATTCACCGTTTTCTTTGCCGATATATATGTAATCAACCGAATCAGATATTTGAATATCAGACCAAAACTGGCGCTCTAGGGCAGTAAAATTATCGGGTTTGAGATTACCATTGCGAAATGCCGATGCGATAACTCCCTGAAGCAAATGGGGCTTTTCTAAGTAATGCTCAAGATGTTCATTAATCTGATCGGTAACCTTACTACTTAGCTGAGAGGTCAAATCTTCAATCGCCTGTTGACTATTTTTCAAGGAAAGATAACTTACCAAGCCAGCTACCACCGCAATTTGAATCACAAAAGGTACAATTATGGTCGTCCGAAGGGAAATTTTTTGGGCAGTATTTTTTAAAATTTTATTTATCATACCGATTATGTCTTCTTTGGTGCTTTTAGCTAACCCAGGATTTGACTTCTTGCCGCTATTTGTCTCGTCTCCTCAAGTGAGATAATAAGGGTAAACGCGAAACAGAAATCATAGTGCGATACAGCAACATCTTAAAATAAATTATCAATAAATTACCTAGGAGCTATAGGTTTTAGGTATGTCTCATGTATTTTATAATAATTTTCCAACTGGCAATGTTATGGTCGAATATTATTTAGTATAAGACGTCAAGCAGCATGGCACAAAGCTTATTAAAACTCAATAGTGAATGGAAAGCAAAAGTTACGGAATCTTTAGCAATTAAGCAACTGACACAAAGCTCAATTGCGGAACGTTTAAAGATATCTCGCTCATCAGTTTCCAAGTTCATTAATGGTAAGCCGATCACTGCCAAAAATTTTATTCGGATTTGTCAAGAACTGAATCTAGATTGGGGAAATGCTGCAGCTGGGGAACCAAATAGAAATGATGAAATAGTTAGCTTTAAATTTAAAAATAGCAATTTTAAAGCTAATCCAGGAGGAGAAATTGCGCCTGAGGAAATAATTGGTCGGGAAAAACTTATTACTCAAATATGGAGCATACTAGAACAACAAAGTTTAATTTTTATTGGGGAAAGACGCATCGGTAAAAGCAGCACTCTCAAAAAAATGCAAGCAGAATCTGCTAATGGTATGTTGCCAATTTATCGAGATTTAGAAGGGATTCGCTCACCTATAGAATTTGTCGAAGTAGTGTGGCAAGATATCGAAACTTATCTAAAAAATCAAGGTAAAGCCAGACGAGTTAGAGAATTTTTAGGTCAGTTACAAGAGACTCAGTTTACGGGCTTTCGATTTCCTAAAATTGCTGATAACTATTGGAAAACTCTGCTGATCAAAGCCATAGAAGATCTGGTAACGCTCCAAGAGCAGCAAATAGTTTTTATCTGGGATGAGATTCCCCATATGTTAGAAAATTTTAGCGATCGCGCTGCCAGGGAAATGCTTGACACTTTGCGATCGCTACGTCAAACCTATCCCGATGTCAGAATGGTTTTTTCTGGCTCCATCGGCTTACATCATATTTTTAAGAATCTGCGACAAGCTGGTTATCGCAACGATCCGACCAATGATATGTATACTCTTGATGGTCAGCCTCTAGCCTTAGAAGATGCGATCGCGTTAGCTTCCTATTTGATAGCAGGAGAAAATATTTCAACTTTTAATGTCGAAAAATCGGCTCGGGATATTGCCGAAGCTGTTGATTGTATTCCTTTTTATATTCATCATTTAATAAATCAGCTAAAGGGCTTAGAGGGTGAAGTTACCCAGAATATTATTCACACCATTGTAGAAGATTGTTTACGCAATCCTCTTAATCCTTGGAAGATGGATCATTATCGAGAAAGAATTGATAATTATTACACTAAAGAACAGCAACCATATGTCCTAAATATTTTAGATCTTTTGGCAATTAATCCTCCTACTTCATTTTCAAAGTTATGGCAAGTTTTATATCAAGACCCCCAAACTAGCAATAAAGAAATGGCAAGAACTATTATTAGATTGCTAATGAAAGATTATTATCTAATTCAGTCAGGAACTATTTACAGTTTTCGCTATTCTTTAGTCCAAAAATATTGGCGATTTTCTAGGGGTTTATAATTATTAAATTGCAGATTTTCTGGAAAACATAGGTAATACTATTAATGTTGAATTGCAGCTTTGTTAATCCTGTGATGTAAATGTCTGCGATTTTTCCTGGAGATACATTGAAGAATTACAATTTTATTTTTAGGATTTTTAGAAAAATCAATATCCCAGAATCGAGGTATTCGCGATCGCAATATAATTAATTGAAATTTGTTTTAAACTAGCGACGAATTTTTTGATGCGATAGCCCTCCGATAGAAGTATACAGTCCATCCAATCAATGGCAAGTCCATCTCCTGCGAATTTTGTTTGCGCAATACAAATGTCATCTACCTCGAAATTTTTCGCTCTCTCAAGTGGAGCTCCTCGTTAGCCGTTTCTCTAAGGCCCTTTGATACAACTCTATATCTTGGGCATGAAATGACTCAATTTTCTTTGACAACGACATATCAATTTGGTAGCCTCTTTCTCCCTTATCACCAACATTAAGTTTTTTTGGTTCAATATAAGCCTTTAAGTAATGCTGTGCAAAGTATTTAATATCATCCTGATAAAATTCAGTGATACCTATAAAGTCAAAATACTCGATGGGAAACCCCCATAGGAATTGTCCATAAATGTCTCTTACTTCCGACCCCAGACAAAATCGCTCTATAGACCAATCTTCTTCAATTACCTTCCGGTGGAGAGGCGGCGCTTTCCTAGGGTCGTAATTCCTCTTCCAATAAAAGTAGTGGGATAGAACTCGTTCAACAGGATTCCTCATCCATGTAACAAAGCTGATCTTGCGCTTGTTTGCTAGGAGAAGATACTTAATTGGAAGGAAATGCCCGTGAATGCATTGAATATCTAGGAAATCTTGTTCTGCATTATAAAGACTTGCTTGTAGAGCCGCTCTATTTCTTTCATACCGTGTTGTATTTATAGGAAGGTCAGAATAATCTTTCAAAAATCTAGTTCCAAAATGCTGTTCTAAAGCTACTCCCAAGCTTGTACCTGCGGT
>JASJDR010000245.1 GCA_030065615.1 Xenococcus sp. MO_188.B8
ATAATTCTCTCATTACACTGACTGGTTGTGATTATCTCAGTCAGTATCTGACATTTCCTACTCCTTGAGTATCGGGATGTCTTTTTTCTCGATCTTTCTTTTCCGAAAAAGAACTTCGCACTGTCCAGTGCAGTTATTTATAGTGATTTTTGAGTTGCTTATGCTGAAGCTTTTCCCGCTTCTCGAAATCAAGCTGTCGGCAAAGAAACCGACTTAACTAACTATATTAAAAAAAATTAATAGTGCCCTACATCAAAGAGTTTCTCGCTTGGGTAAAGAAACTTTGTCTTTTTCTAAAAAATTAGAAAATCACATGGGAACTATATAGTATTTCATCCATCAAACAATTCATCCTTACTTGTTTAGGACGACCACGCCCTTAACCATCAAGATCTAAATCACTATAATAGTCAAGGTATATTATTCCCTATCAGATTCATTGTGCAATCCAATAACTTCCTTTCCTTGGAGCAGATAATTGATCGCCATCCCTTGATAGTAGCTCCTAATCTACGACTCACAGAAGTTATTAGGCTCATGCAAGAATGGGGGAACAGTTGTCATCTGCTCAAAAGTATTGATTACGATTACTCAGAAGTAACCTTTACTGCCCAAATTAATAATAGCTGTGCCTTAGTAGTTGAAGATTCTCAACTTCAGGGAATTTTTACCGAGAAGGATTTGGTTCGTTTGATCGCTGAAGGCATTGATATAGAAGGAATTACGGTCGAGAAAGTAATGAGTCGAGAGGTTATTGCTGTAACTACAACTGGTTCGGAAGATATTTTTGCCGCTCTCAATATACTGCGTCAAAACCAGATTCGTCATTTACCAGTAATAGATGATCGCAATCAACTATTGGGTTTGATCACAGAAAAGGATATGCGCCAAAATCTGCAACCGATTAATCTCATGAAATGGCGTCGGGTAGAAGAAATAATGAACAACTCTGTGATCCATGCCCCACCAAAGGTATCGGTTCGGCGGGTTGCAAAACTAATGGCGAAGTACCAAGTTAGTTATGTAGCGATTGTCGCTGAAAGAGAGCGCGATGGATTGTTAATTCCCCTAGGCATCATTACCGAAAGGGATATTGTTCAATTTCAAACTTTGAGCTTAGACCTCGAACAACCAGCACAAAAATTAATGAGTGCGCCTTTATTTCTAGTGAGTCCCCAAGATTCCCTATGGTCGGCACATCAACTCATGGAACGGCATCGAATACGACGGTTATTAGTAGCAGGTGCCCAAGGAGAACTAAAGGGAATTATTACCCAAACCAACTTGCTACATATCTTTGACCCCACGGAAATGTATGGGCTCATCGAAACATTACAGCGTCAAGTTTGCCAGTTAGAGATCGAAAGGGCGGAGTTTTTGCAAAATCGCACAGTAGAACTAGAACAGCAGGTACAAGCAGAACTGAATCAACGTCAACAGATCGAAACAACGAAAAAGCATCTAACGGTCATTTTGGAGGCAACAACGGATTTTGTCGGCATAGCAGATACTAACAAGCGCACAGTCTATCTCAATCAAGCTGGACGAAAGATGATGGGCTTTGGAAAAGATGAAGATCTCTCTCAAATTACTATCTCTGAATATTGTGCGCCCTGGGCAATTGAATTAGTGAACGCAGGTCTGGTACATGCTATGCGAGAGGGGACATGGTCTGGGGAAATAGCCTTATTAAGTCGTGACAGTCGAGAAATTCCCGTTTCCCAAGTAATTATTGCTCATCAAGAGTCTGATAGCTCTATTACTTCTTTTTCCACTATTATCCGTGATATTAGCGATCGCAAAAAGATTGAAGCCGACCTCAAGTATCGGGTCGAATTTGAGCAACTGATTGCTCGAATAGCGACTCGTTTTATCAAACTCAGATCAGCAGAAATTGCCCAGGAAATCAATTATGCCCTCCAAGAAATTGCTGAGTTTACCCAAGTTGACACCAGCTATGTCTTTCAAATTTCTGGTGATTTAAATAGCATCAGTATGACCTATGAATGGGTCAAACCAGACTTAAAACCGAAAATTCACCAGGCTCAGAATTTATCAACCGCTTTATTTCCTTGGTCAATAACTCAACTACAACAAGGTGAAATTCTTCCTGTACCTAACTTAGCTGATTTACCAGCAGCAGCGGCAATTGATCGCCAAAATTGGCAAAGGTTCAACTTATGTTCTCTCATTTGCGTTCCCCTAATCTGTCAGGGTAGTTTTAGGGGTTGGCTCGGTTTTGCGAGCTTCAAAGAGGAGAAAGTCTGGTCTGAATCTAGTATCAATTTACTCAGAATAATTGGTGAAATGTTTGCCAATACCATACAGCGGCAACAGGCTGAGATCGCATTACAAAAGAGTGAAGAAAAATTTCGAGCTATCTTTGATCAGACCTTCCAGTTCACTGGTTTGATGCAGCTCGACGGTACTGTAATCGAAGCTAATCAAACTGCTCTGGATTTTGGTGGTTTAACTTTAGCAGATGTGGCAGGTAAACCCTTGTGGTTAACACCTTGGTGGACGATTTCCGCCGCTACTCAAGAAACGTTACAAAAAGCGATCGCTCAAGCCGCTCAGGGAGAGTTTGTCCGCTATGAGGTCGAGATCCGAGGAGCAGGAGATCGCACAGCCACCATAGATTTTTCCCTCAAGCCACTGAAAGATCAAACAGGAAGGGTCATGATGCTCATGTCTGAAGGACGGGATATTACCGAGAAAAAACAAATAGAAGCTCAGTTTTTACGCGCTCAGCGTTTAGAAAGCCTGGGAAATCTTGCTAGTGGCATTGCTCACGACCTAAATAATATCTTTACCCCGATTCTTGCCGTTACCCAACTACTGCCCCGCCATTTACCCGATTTAGACGATAATCTCCAAAAATTACTCGACATTTGCCAAGGTAATGTTAAACGAGGAGCGAACTTAGTCAAACAAATTCTAACCTTCGCCCGTGGCGCGGAAGGCGATCGCGGATTGGTTCAAGTTAAACATTTGATTGCGGAAGTCTACCAAATAGCTCAAGAAACCTTTCCTAAAAATATTGAAATTGAGACCGATCTACCCCGTAATCTTTGGACAGTCAATGGAGATGCCACCCAACTACATCAGGTTTTGATGAATCTGGCTGTTAATGCAAGAGATGCGATGGCTAATGGTGGAATCCTCAAGATCTCAGCTGAAAATTTTGTGATCGATCATTACTATGCGCGAACACATTTAGATGCGCAAGAAGGAGAATATATTCTCATTACCGTCTCTGATACTGGTGTAGGTATTCCCTCCGATATTAAGGAGCGAGTTTTTGAGCCATTTTTTACCACTAAAGAAATTGGTTACGGTACGGGGCTAGGTCTTGCTACTGTCCTAGGTATCGTTAAAGGTCATGGCGGTTTTTTAGATGTTTACAGTGAGGTGGGACGAGGAAGTCAATTCAGAGTCTTTTTACCTGCCTCCGAGGTCACAGAAACGGTTCCGCAGAAGATAGAAGATCTTCCTAGAGGTCATGGTGAATTAATTCTCGTGGTCGATGATGAAGCTGCGATTCGCGACAGCAGCAAAACGATCCTCGAAACCTACAACTACAAAGTGCTAACCGCCAGAGATGGCATTGAAGCGATCGCAATTTACTCCGAACATCAAGATGAGATCGATCTCGTATTGATGGATATTATGATGCCTTCTATGGATGGGAAAGTAGCTATCCGTACCCTACAAAAAATTAATCCCCAAGTCAAAATAGTCGCCGTTAGCGGACTGGTAACTAGAGAAATTAGCAGCAAACTAGACGATAGTGGTCTCACTTTTTTATGTAAGCCGTTTAATGCAGAAGCTTTATTGAAGGCTATTTATCAAGTAGTAAGTCGTTAATAAGCATCTTGGGGATTTTCTACATCCTCTTTAACTGCAGAAAATTCTCCCATATTTAAGGAGGTAGGGGTTTGGTTCTGCCCAGCCCCTAGGGAAACTTAATACCTGTTCAACTCCAACGTTGATCGAGGGTTCGTATGTAGGAATGAAGACTAGCATCTTGTACTGGAAGTATTAAAGCATCTTGATCGGACTCATTATGATGGGAGTGCCAAAGTCCAGGAGGAGTAACAAAAACCGATCCTGACTTCCAATAAACCCGCTCTCCATTAATAATATTACCCTCAGCATCCAAAGATTTGCCCACTAAAGTATAAGCCGACTCAGGAGCCTCAATCACTAAATCGATCGCCACAGAGTTATGACAATGGGGTTTTTGCTCCGTTCCTCCAGGTAAATAAACCATTAATGCCCAGAGAGTATGGGTTAAACTACGGGTTAATTGAGTCGCTTTGTTGCCAAAAAGTACCCCAATTCGATTGCGTTTACTTGCTCCTGGCTCTTGGGCGATTTGCTGCAATTCTGCCATAATGCGATCGCTAGGATATAAACTCGGCTGAAAACGTGGTTTGGTGGCTCTGACCCCCAGATAATTAACTAGTGCTTCGTCAGTTACCCAATAAATAGCTGTATCTTCGCTCGCAGAATGAATGGCGCTACCACAACTTGGCAAAGTAAATAAATCTCCCTTGGACCATTCCATCGTGCCGTATTCGGTTTCAGTTGTTCCCTGACCTCTAATCACGTAGAAAAGTTGAGCGGTTGCCGGAGAGCTGGTCTTTAAATTTTCCTGAGAACAAATACGAAGGAAAGAGGCACTGATTAAAGGGCTGGTTGCCGGAGCAACTGATCCTATTTGTTGAGATAAATCCAGAGGAATAATCCTAGTCATTCCTTGTTGATGAAGTTCCGCATCAAAACTTGTGCCGGGAATCGCGGGTAACTTGGGGGCAACCGCAGCTGAGAATTCGTAGTATAGAGTATCAGTATCCCATTGATTTAGGGAATTCGCTTGAATACTTAGATTTTGTATCATCTTACTAATATCGCTTAGATCTAGAGTTATAGTTAATATATCTTAATTATAGTTAAAAAACTATAATAAAAAATAATTTCATAGTTTTTTGTCAATTCCTGGATTATTAAAAGTTAAGCTAACACTATTTTTGGGCGAGGACTGTTCAATACGAAAATTTAATCTAATTCCTCAAATCATAGATAACTTATGTGAGCATGTGGGGAGCCTGCTTCAACTATGGTGACCGGCACTACAATCATTGCAACCAGAATTATCCCTTAGCTCATAATCTAGTGACCAACAGTCGAGATATTAATCTTTCAAAGAACTTTACTACATAGTGATTTTTTAACGATCCTTTAGTCTATTGTCGTAATATGGAAAAGGATTGGAATTTCTATACTTACCAAAACAAAACGCGCAGCATGAAATGTAACAATTTTTTAACCCAATTCTCTATAAGATCTAAATATTATTACGAGAGTAATCTTGGTCAACCCAATACAAGATAGATTGAAGTTGTTTATACATTTTGTATAAAGAGAATTACTTATTTATCAAATAAATACTCATCAAATAAAAAACAACACGAACAACACTGCCAGCATTTTGATTGAAGACAATGGATATTGATTATTTAGAACGGGCTAATCAGCAATTCAACGAAAAGAATTATCAAGCTGCTTTAGAAAATTATAATTTAGCGATTAAGCATTATCCCACTTTAGCAGAAGCTTATTATAACCGTGGCTTGGTTAAGCGGATTATCTGCAATCACGAAGAAGCAATTCAAGATTTCTCTATTGCGACAATTCTGAAGCCGAAAATGTTTCTGGCTTATTATTATCGAGGT
Organism: Xenococcus sp. MO_188.B8; assembly: GCA_030065615.1. Taxonomy (GTDB): domain Bacteria; phylum Cyanobacteriota; class Cyanobacteriia; order Cyanobacteriales; family Xenococcaceae; genus Xenococcus. The sequence goes on from JASJDR010000245.1 coordinate 5,739, forward strand.
CTTACCTATTATGAATTAGGTGATTATCCCTATGCGACGGCTAATTATAATCATGCGATTATGCTCAATCCTAAGTTAGCCAGAGCCTATTACCAAAGAGCTATTATCTGCGGTGAATTAGGCAGGAATTCTCAAGCATATGAAGATTTTCAACAAGCTGCTGCGATCGCAAAATCCCAAAAAGATACTGATTTATTCAGAAAAGCCAAAAAAGCCCAAGCTCAACTCAAAAAACTCAACCAATCTAACCCTATTTTTGGTCAAATACTTTTTGTTTTAAAAGCTTTTTTGGTAACATTATTTTTAACAGCTGCTATTGGGAGAATTAATAACAATTTTAATTTAATAAATGATATTGAAATAAATAATAATGATAGTGAAATAAATAATATAGATAACAGAGAACAGGAAACAGGCGATCAGTGATGGGTACTAAGAGCTGACAGCTAAGATAAACATAAATAATCCACATAAAGTGTAAAAATTTATTATGAGCATTTCTTTACAAAAGGGACAACGAATTTCTTTATCCAAGGAAGCACCTGGGTTGACGAAAATCATGTGTGGACTGGGTTGGGATGTGGCGAAAAAATCTGGTGGGGGTTTTTTTGGAGCTTTGGGTGGTAGTCAAGATTTTGATTTAGACTCAACAGTATTATGTCTTAATGCCGATAATAAACTAGCAAGTAAGAATGATATTGTTTACTTTGGGAATCTCAAGCATCCCTCGGGGGGAATTACCCATTTAGGAGATAATTTGACTGGCGCAGGGGAAGGGGATGATGAAGTAATTTTGGTTGATTTGACAAAAATTCCTACTCAGATTTCTAAGCTAGTTTTTGTGGTAACCATTTACCAAGCCGTGAAACGAAAACAAGATTTTGGTCAGGTAGACAACGCTTTTGTGCGTCTGGTGAATCAAGGGAATAATCGAGAATTAGCCCGCTATAACCTTTCAGGAACTGATTATACCCAGACGACAGCAATGATTTTGGCCGAAGTTTATCGTCATCAAGATGATTGGAAAATGGCTGCGGTTGGCAATGGTTTTCAAGTTGAGGGTCTACAGGATATTGTTCGTAAATATCAGTAATTTCAGTAAGTAATAGGTAATAATCTTCACTTATTTATTACTTAATTACTTATGACTCATTACTTCAAGTACAATCATGTCTTTATCTGAGCGTCTGGATTTAACTCGACCTGATCGCCAAAAACAGAACAAACTAAGAGCTGACCCACCAGAAACAGTTCCTATTTGGGAACATATTGACGAAGTCGAAGCAGGCTCCGCCCAGAAAATGCGGATTAACTGCGACCTTAGAAGACCTGAAAGACCTAAATGCCAGGTTTGTCGACGTCGAGTGCAAACTAGTTGGCGAGTTTGTCCTGATTGCGGCTGGATACTGCAACAGCAAACGCCTCAACGCCATTGTATTTGGGTAAGAGTAGAGAATCTAGGAGTCCCAGAAAATAAGCGGCAGATGTGGTCAAAAATTCTCGCGGATGCTTTTTCTAAAGTTTTTAGTGCTTTTAGAAGTGTTAATATTTTTCTTACTACTGATAATCCAGATGTTCAGGAATGGGGTGAAGATTTTACTCAGGTTTTTGTTGTAGCTGAAGATGAATCTGTCGACTATCTAGGAATTGCTAGTTTTAGTCTCTCTCAAGTTACCAAGATTACTGCAGTGCGTTTTAATCGCATTTGCAATGCTTCTTATTTGGCAGATTTAACCCTTAATCAATTATCCAATTTGATTGCTAACACGATTGCCTATGAAATCGGTCATACTTTAGGATTAGATCATTCTGATTTCCATACGGATGTGATGCATGATGGATTAGATCACCGAGTTCATAGCTTAATGCCGCCTTCTTTCCATGCCGAACAAATTGTCTTAATGAATCACGCTATTGCTAAATATAAAACATAAATATAAAACAGCTTAATAAAAAAAATATATGACAGGTACCATTGAAACTCCTAAAACTAGTATTCCCTATAAAGGATTAACCAGTGATGAAGTGACAGAAAGTCGCGCCCAGCATGGAAAGAATGTTCTCCAACCACCTGAGAGAGAACCTTGGTGGCAATTATATTTAGAAAAATTCGAAGATCCCGTAATTGAGATTCTCTGTATCGCTGCGGTTATTGCGATCGCAGTTGGGGTGGTTCAAGGAGATTATATCGAAGGATTGGGCATCATAATTGCCATTATTTTGGCAACTACTCTGGCTTTTCTCAACGAATATAAAGCGAGTAAAGAATTCGATATTCTCAATCAGGTTTACGATACCATTCCTGTCAAAGTAATTCGTGATGGTCATTTTACGAGCGTTCCCCGTCAAGATATTGTTGTCGGCGATATTATCTATCTCGAGCAAGGGGAAGAAATCCCTGCAGATGGCACTGTGATCGAAGAACTGACTTTTTATATTGACCAATCGAAAATTACGGGGGAGTCAGAAGCGGTTCAGAAAATAGCTGAAGATAAATATAATCCAGAACATGCAGCAGCAGAAACCTATCCTTCCTATCGCGTGTTTCGTAGTACTTTAGTCGATCGCGGTAACGCTTTTGTCAAAATAACTGAAGTTGGCGATCGCACAGAAATCGGTCAATTAGCGATCGCAGTTACTGGTGTCGGGCAAGATAAAAGCACTCCCCTAAATTTGCAATTAGAAAAACTCAGTAAATTAATTGGCGTAGTGGGTTTAGCCTTTGCTAGCTTAACGTTTGTCGCCCTCTTGGTCAGAGGTTTTATTTTAGAAGAATATAGCTTACAGCCTCGGCAATGGTATTTCTTCCTCTTGACAGTAATCACTGTCTTAACCGCTTTAAGTGATGTTTGGCTACCAGTAGTTTACGATGGTTTCGAGTTATCAGGTCAAGAACTAGAACGCCCAGCATGGATCAATGAATCAGGGGTTAAAAGTTGGATCAGAGCGGTCGGAGTCAGCTTACTTTTGTTAGGTTTGGGAGTTAGTCTCAGTTTTGTGATTGGTCTCGATCCTTCGATCATCTGGTTTTCTGGTACTTTAGGTCATGCGATCCTCGAATATTTCATGATTGCTGTGACCTTGATTGTGGTAGCTGTTCCTGAAGGCTTAGCAATGAGTGTTACTTTGTCCCTAGCCTATAGCATGAAAAAGATGGCGAAAGACAATAACTTAGTGCGTCAAATGCATGCTTGTGAAACTATTGGTGCGGCGACAGTTATTTGTTCTGATAAAACGGGAACCTTAACCCAAAACCAGATGCAGGTTAAAGAGGTTAATTTTCCGAGCCTCAATGGTTCGGGCGAAGAGGGTAAACGGTTGATTGCTGAAACGATTGCCGTTAATACCACTGCTGAATTAGATATCGAACCTGATAAGCCGCCTCACCCGTTAGGAAATGCGACAGAAGGTTCATTATTGCTGTGGTTAAATCAGGAAAAATTCGACTATCTTACCTATCGTCATCAGTTCGAGATCCAAGAGCGAGTTCCTTTTTCGACCGAAATAAAATATATGGCGACCTTGGGTCATTCTCCCATAATGAACCAGTCAATTCTTCATGTTAAAGGTGCGCCCGAAGTAATTTTAGATAATTGCTCTGAAATAGCTACTGTAGATGGCTTACAACCCTTTAATGACCTACAGAAAGCGGAAATTTCCCAGAATTTGACCGAATATCAAAAGAAAGGGATGCGTACTTTAGGTTTTGCCTATCAACTTCATCCCGAAGCAATTACAGACCAAAAACTCCCTCAGAATTTGATTTGGCTGGGATTTACCGCAATTGAAGATCCTTTGCGGATCGGGGTTGCCGATTCAATCGCCACCTGTCTCAACTCAGGAGTTAAAGTCAAGATTGTGACGGGAGATACCTCAGAAACTGCTAAAGAAATTGCCCGTCAAATCGGGATTAAAACAGCCACCAATAGCAAATATTCCTGCTTATCAGGGAAAGAATTCGCCGAGCTGAGCGAGCAAGACGCCCAAGAAGCGGTCAAAGAGTTAAAAGTCCTCTCCCGCGCTCGTCCCCTAGACAAACTAAGGCTAGTAAAACTCTTACAAAAAAATGGCGAAGTTGTCAGTGTTACTGGAGATGGTACCAATGATTCTGCTGCTCTCAAACAAGCCCAAGTAGGATTATCTATGGGCAGTGGCACCGCGATCGCAAAAGAAGCGAGTGATATCATCTTACTAGACGATTCCTTTGCTACTATCGTCAATGCTATTATCTGGGGTCGTTCTCTTTACGCCAATATCCAAAGATTTATTCTGTTCCAACTCACCATTAATGTTGCAGCCTTGGGAATTGTTTTCTTAGGGCCATTTATTGGCGTTGCTTTACCCTTGACTGTCACGCAAATGCTCTGGGTAAATCTGATTATGGATACCTTTGCGGCTTTAGCCTTGGCAACAGAACCGCCCAATCCCAAAGTTATGGAAGAAAGTCCTCGTTCTCCAGAAGCTTTTATTATTTCCCCTAAGATGTATAAAAATATTGTGCTTGTGGGGTTAAGCTTTTTGGTCATTTTAACGGGATTTTTATTGTATATCGGTCAGGATAATCAGATTAGTGATTATGAACTTTCCTTGTTCTTTAGCTTCTTTGTGATGTTACAGTTCTGGAATTTATTTAATGCTCGTTGTTTGGGTTTAGATAAATCTGCATTTGCCAATGTGGTCAAAAATAGAGGATTTGTATTGATCGCATCGATGATTCTTCTTGGACAAATTCTGATTATTCAATTTGGCGGTGAGATGTTCCGCACTGTACCCCTATCCTTGAAAGATTGGCTATTAATTATTGGAGGGACATCTATCGTACTTTGGATTGGCGAAATTGTTCGTTTCTTCAAGAGAATACAAAATCTCCAAACTGTAGAAGCTACAAAATAGACTTTCCTCCAATTAGAAATAAATAATACTTTCCTTTTTGGCGTTGCTGAATCCAGAGTGGTTTGGCACTGCCAAAACCTTATCTAACGGTACTAAAACAATTTAAGGTAATGGGAGAAAAAAGTTTTAGGTTTTAGGTGGTAGGGGTTATAGTACTAATCTGACTAAATTATGCCAAGTTTGTAACCATATTCTTAAAATCTATGTAGTCAACGATGAAGCTATCATTCCAACCAAACCCACCTGTCCCCATATCAACTGATAAGACATTAACTTTATCTTGTGGAACTAGCTGCAGTTCCGAAGCATCACAGACTTTCAGGATTTTGGGCTGCAACGTGAAGATAAACTGTTTTACGTCAGGAGGTTCAGGTTCCTCAGGATTTATCGGATGCTTCTCGATTGAAGGATTGTTCCCAATAGTACCTATTAAGAAACCATTGATTTTTACCTCGTGTTGCTGCCAGCTATTCCATGTTTTTACGTATCTTGTTCCGATGACTACTGAAGGGTATATGTAGTTATCTGGATTGCTAGTGCTTTTATAAACTTTGTGAATTTCATGACATTCTTTAACCTGGAACAAGAATCTTAGGGTAGTACCAACCCATATAACTTCTCCTTCTCTATCAGGAAATTTTCTATGGTTAGGGTTCTCAGATAACTCAACGGGTCCTGTAAATAATCTACTCATAGTTACATCTTTAATTCATAGTTTAATTGTATCGCATTCAGAAAGATTGGAAATAAAAACTTAGCAGAAGGAACTAGCTTACGGATCAACGTTAATCAGATCGAGCAACTTTACGCCGAATTTCAAGCTAAAGGTGGAGAGATGATTCATCCTAATGGCAACTTAGAAACTAAACCTTGGGGAATG
>JASJDR010000246.1 GCA_030065615.1 Xenococcus sp. MO_188.B8
GAGCGAATAGAGTTAATTTCCGGTTCTCCTGTAGCTGGTGCCAGTGGTCTGATTTCCCCCATTGTGCCAGGAGCGACTGGTAATGGCGGCAATATTAATGTTACAACGGACAGTTTGCTAGTGGCAGGAGGCGCCCAAGCTTTCACTCTTTCCTTTAGTAGTGGTAAAGGAGGAGATTTTAACATTAAGGCTCAAGATATTGAACTAAATGGGACTTCTCCTAATGGAGCACCTAGTGGTTTGTTTGCCACCACTTTTGCCAATGGTGATGGTGGTAATTTAAATATTGATACTAATAGTTTGACAGTGCTCGATGGAGCTGAGATTGGTTCTACAGTAAGTGGGATCGGAACAGCAGGAAATATCGCTATTAAGGCTAATACAATTGAATTAACAGATCTTGCTGCTTTAGAAACCCCCAGTTCAATTTCCGCCTCAGTACGAGAAGGTGCGACAGGAGTTGGTGGAGATATCACTATTGAGACTAACAGCCTAAGTCTTAGTGGCGGGACACAAATCAATTCTAGTGTTTTTGGTGAGGGAAATGGGGGCAATGTTAACATTAGCGCCAGTGAAATTAATTTAAATGGATATTCCCCAGCAGCAAATCGTTCTAGTGGTATATTTGCCACGGTGATTCCTGGTGCCACTGGTAATAGTGGCAATATGACCATCACGACCGACAACTTACAAGTCTCAGAAGGAGCACAAATAGCCGTTAGTACAGGAGGTTCTGGCGCGGCAGGTAATCTGACATTAACCGCCTCAGATTCAGTAGAATTGCACGGTAATGCGATCGCAGAAGGTGGTGGTAGTAGTGGTTTATTTTCCAACGCAGTTTTTGCTGATGGCAATGGTGGCAATCTAGATTTAACAACCAACCACTTAATGATTAAAGATGGGGCAACTATTAGTGCTAGTAATTTCTTGAGTGGAAATGCTGGTGTACCACCAGGAACTGGTCGAGCAGGGAATATTAATCTTAATGCTCAAAATATTGAACTAGATGGAGTGGCTGCAGATACTCCTGCTAGTATTACCGCTGCAACTTTTGCCGGTGGTGGAGGCAATATTGTTTTGAACAGCAAGACTATTACTGCTAGCAATGGCGCTCAAGTCACTGCTGAAACTACAGGAGAGGGCGCTGGGGGTTTAATTCAAGTCAATACGGACAATCTTACTCTCAATAGCGGTGCAGTTTTAAGTAGTAGTACCTCCGCAGCAGGGGATGCGGGAACCATCTCTGTAACTAGTAACTCGTTAGAGATTGCTAATCAAGGGACAATTACTACTAACAGCACGGGAGCAGGTCAAGCTGGCAATATTACTTTAAATGTTGGTTCAGATCTTGCTCTTACTAATGGGGGTCAGATTACTTCTGAAGCCCAAGGTGATGGTAATGGTGGCAATATCGAGCTAACAACTAATGCTTTAAAAATTAACAGCGGGGGTTTACTAAGTACTAGTACTGCGGCTAATGGCAATGCTGGAAGTATTAATCTCAAGGTCGAGACAGCTAATTTTAGTGATGCTGGTACTGGTGTTTTTAGTGAAGTTAAAGATACGGCAACCGGTGATGGTGGTAATATTGCAATATCTGCAACCGAATTTAATTTAAACAATCAAGCTCAAGTTTCGGTTAATAGTACAGGATTAGGTCAAGCAGGCAATATTGCGATCGCATCTGATTCTTTAACCCTCGATGAAGGGAAGATCACCGCTACTGCTAGTCAAACTGGAGGCGGTAATATTGTTCTGGAAAGCGAGACCATTCGTGCCAGTAATGGCGCTCAAGTCACTGCGGAAACCACAGGAGAAGGTGCTGGCGGTTTAATCCAAGTCAATACGGACAATCTTACTCTTAATAGCGGTGCAGTTTTAAGTAGTAGTACCTCCGCAGCAGGGGATGCGGGAACCATCTCTGTAACGAGTAACTCGTTAGACATTTCTCATCAAGGAACAATTACTACTAACAGCACGGGAGCAGGTCAAGCTGGCAGTATTACTTTAAAGGTTGATTCAGATCTTGCTCTTACTAATGGCGGTCAGATTACTTCTGAAGCCCAAGGTGATGGTAATGGTGGCAATATCGAGCTAACAACCAATGCTTTAAAAATTAACAGCGGGGGATTACTAAGTACTAGTACTGCGGCTAATGGCAATGCGGGAAGTATTAACCTCAAGGTCGAGACAGCTAATTTTAGTGATGCTGGTACTGGAGTTTTTAGTGAAGTAGAAGAAACAGCTACGGGTGATGGTGGCAGTATTTCTATATCCGCAACCGAATTTAATTTAAACAATCAAGCTCAAGTTTCGGTTAATAGTACAGGATTAGGTCAAGCAGGTAATATTGCGATCGCATCTGACTCTTTAACCCTCGATGAAGGTAAGATTACCGCCACTTCTACCCAAACTGGAGGGGGAGATATTAAGCTAGTTACAAATTCTTTAACTCTCGATAACAATAGTTTAATCAGCACTAGTGTCCTCGATAGCACAGGAGGCGGGGGCAATATCTTGATTGATAATAGTGGTTTTATCATCGGCAAAAATAATAGCGACATCAAAGCTGATGCGGTTTTTGGCCCAGGGGGGAACATTCAAATTAACGCTCAAGGAATTTTCTTTGACCTAGATAGTGAAATTACTGCTAGTTCTCGGTTTGGTACTGATGGCGTAGTCGAAATAAATATTAATGAATCGGATAAGAAGCTCGGTACCGTATATTTCCCTGATAGAATCTCGGCAACAGAAGCCGTGATCGTTAGTAGTTGTCCAGTTCCAGAAACCAATACATTTATGGTCACAGGAGCGGGAGGATTGCCAGAAAATCCCAGTTCTTATTTAAGAGGACGGACAGTTTGGCAAGATACCAGAAGATTAGCTAGTAATGGGCTAAATTCAGAGGCTATTCAACCAGAATCAACCAGTGTTCAGTCAAAAGGAGAATTAGAAAATGCCGAGAGCACATCTATTGTTGAATCACAAGGCTGGATCATTAACCACAGAGGTAAGGTAGAACTTATCGCTGCCAATCCTACAAACATTTCTCCGAATGCTTGGTATCAAGGAATTAAATGCGGTGATATTTAAGTGATTTCCTGAAATATTTTGATCAGGTTTTAATCAGATTTATCAGTAGGGGCGCATCGCGCTTCCCAAAGGGTACGAAGTTGCGCCCCTAAGTCAATGGTACGGTCATTACAATTAATTTCCTGACCAGGATACTCCAAACTTGAATAAGGAGGCGGTTTAAGCTTTCGGTAGGTAATCATAAGAATCGTCCAGATCCTAAAAATGAGTTGCTAGAATCGTCGGCGTTTGTTAGGAGCAGAAGTCAGCGATCGCATGAAAAAGCATTTAGTTTGTTACAGCTTAGTCTTTACAAGTATCATTGGATTGTTGTTCCCAGGGGTAAGTTTTGCGGGAGAAGTAGAGTTCCAGGAGATAAGGAAAGATAGAGTTCCAGGAGATAGGGAATACCAGAGAGAAATTTTGGTGACGCCGTTGGGGGAGCAGTTATTTACTCAGCCTACAGCTAATCATCTGCGACGGGGAGATCTGATTTTCAATGTTGATACTCGTATTTTCTTCTTGCCTGATTACACTGAAAGTAGCGTTGATGATGATGATACAGGAGTAAATTTTAATACAGGATTTAGTTGGGGAATCACTGACAAACTGCAATTGACCCTCCAGTTTCAACATGTAGATAGTAGTTCTCCAGCTCGTCAAGGAAATTTTACCGCCGAACGTACCGAAGATAATGAAGCGGCAGGGGAATTAAAGTATCAACTATGGCGTAATTATCGTAATACTCAAGCTCTAAGTGGAGTAGTTTCAGCTTCTTGGGGTACTCGCGGTTTCCGTTTTATTGGCGAAGGAAGAGATGTCGAAATTAATAATCGTAATGTCTTTGTTACTTTAGCAGTTCCTTTTACCGCAGAAGTTAATCGGCGTTGGCAATTTAATGTTGCTCCTACTGTGGCATTTTTTAATGATCAAAATGCGGCTTTTTTCCATCGCCTTCCCACAGATGACAATGGAGAATTTGGCACTGTCTTCGGTTTCACAGGAGGAGTTTCCTATCAAATTGATCCTCGTCTTTACATCTGGGGTGATGCTTTTGTGCCATTTACGGGAAATAACAGTATTAGTCGAGAATCTGGAAAACCTGATACTGCGATCGCCTATAATGCGGGAATCCGTTATTTAGTCAATCCTCGCCTGGCTTTAGATTTTTATGCTTCTAATACTTTTGCCAGTTTTGGTCCTTTGAGTTTAACTGCAGATAGAGACTTAGTGGCATTTGGCACCAATTTGACTTTTATGCCAGATTTGATCGCGGCTAATCGCAAATATCCGAGAGCATTTGGCAAAGCAAGAATTGATACTCCTCTGACAACCGATGGCTTAGCCTTTTTCGATGGGGGAGTTTTACCTAGTCAAAAACTTCTCTTGCAAGTTCAAGGAGGAAGCCAAGGCATACTCACAGCTTTGCGCTACGGTTTTCTCGATGATTTTGAAGCGGGAATTTATCTAGATTATATTTCGGGTAATATTGACGAATCGGAACAAGGATTAAGTGCTAAAGTCAGATTTCTCAATCAAACCGAAGGCGCACCTCTTACTCTCAGTCTGGCAACAACCGTCGGACTTACTAATCAACCTTTTGTTAATTTCTTAGCCAATGATCGTAACGAATTTGATCGTCTCGATCTTGATAAAGAAGTGCCAATCTTCACTCCAGGGGGAGATGAGCTCGAAGAAGGCAAACAATTAATTGTGACTTTAGCCGCACCTTTGCATTATCAATTCCCAAATAATCATGCAGTCTGGTTAACTCCAATTGTTGGTTATGTCCAGCGCAAGGGGACAGAAATTGCTGGTTTTAATTTTGGAGGAGCGATCGCATTATCGCCAGAATTCAGCTTAGTAGGGGAAGTTGGGGCTAATTTTGCTGGGGAAGGTAATGCTTTTAAAGGTGATACCTTAACTGATGAAGTTCCTTGGACAGTAGTATTGCGTTGGAATCCTTCTTCGTTATTAAACATCACTACTGATAGCCAATTGGAATTATATTTAACTAATCGTGTGGGTTCTTCTACCTGGCATCAATTGAGAGTTAGAGATAATAATGAGATCGCGATCGGATTAGGGTTACAATTAGCTTTTTAAGCGAATATTTCTAATACAGATCAACAGTAACCAATATCATAATGCCGACCATAAAATTTCAAGGGAAAACTATTACCTGCAATCAAGAAGCAAATCTGCGCCGAGTTTTACTCGAAAATAAGCTCAATCTCTATAACGGTAATGCCCAGTATATTAACTGTAGGGGCATTGGTACTTGTGGTACCTGTGCAGTGGAGATTATCGGTAAAGTTTCTGAAGCAAATTGGAAAGACAAAGCCAGAAGATCTCTTCCTCCTCACAATCCTCATAAAAATCGCCGTTTAGCTTGTCAAACTAAAGTTCTAGGAGATCTTGAAGTTATTAAATATGATGGCTTCTGGGGACAAGGAGATAATTTAAAGGATGAAAGATGAAGAATCAGAATTTAACTGATCTCACCTCAACAAGTTGTCCTCGCTTACAAAACCCCTGAACGTTTAAAAATAGCTGATTTTACAACTTCGTAATCAAAAAAATTACTCGCTAATTGCTGCTTTTAAAGTATCCACAAAATTAGGATAGGAAATAGAAGCCGCCTCAGCACGGTGAATAGTCGTACTTCCTTGAGCATTTAAAGCTGCGATCGCCAAACTCATGGCAATGCGATGATCGGTAAAACTATCGAGATCGGCACCAGTTAAGGTAGCCCCACCTGTAATTTCTAACCCATCGGGTAATTCTGTGATCTGGGCTCCCATTTTACCTAGTTCAGTGGCCATTACTGCCAGGCGATCGCTCTCTTTAACTCGTAACTCTTGAGCATCTTTGATCACCGTAGTTCCCTCGGCAAAAGCAGCAGCAACAGCCAGAATCGGCACTTCATCAATCAGACGCGGAATAATTTCCCCTCCGATGGTACAAGCTTTTAATTGACTATGTTTAACCCGCAGATCTGCTACGGGTTCTCCCGCAACTACCCGTTCATTTTCCTGAACAATATCTGCTTCCATCATGGCCAAGGCTTCTAAAACCCCTGTACGAGTTGGATTAATCCCCACATTAGTAATTAGTAATTCCGAACCAGGAACGATCGCGGCGGCGACTAACCAGAAAGCTGCCGAACTAATATCTCCAGGAACGATTACTGTTTGTCCCTTGAGAGTAGGTTGTCCTGTAATGGTCACGCTATTGGTTTTGGGATTAATTTCTAATTCGGCACCAAAGGCTTGTAACATGCGCTCGCTATGATCGCGGGATAAAGCAGGTTCGGTAACCGTAGTTTTGCCTTCGGTCATTAAACCTGCTAGTAAAACACAGGATTTGACCTGTGCCGAGGCGACAGGAGATAAATAGTGAATTGCTTTGAGTTTTTGTCCTCGTACAGCTAAGGGTGCGAGAGAATTGTTTTCCCTTCCCCAGATAGTTGCTCCCATTTGTGTTAGGGGCTCAACTACCCGCGACATGGGGCGCGATCGCAAAGATTTATCTCCCGTAACCGCAAAAAACTTTCCAGGATGGGAAGCCAGTAACCCGAGCATTAATCTCATAGTAGTCCCAGAATTCCCTGCATTCAGAACATAGGATGGTTCTTTGAGATTCCCTAAGCCGACCCCTTTAACTACTACTTTTTCTGTATTAAGTTGGGAAATCTTGGCCCCCATTGCCCGAAAACATCTAGCCGTACTTAAAGGATCTTCCCCCAATAGTAAACCTTGGATTATGGTTGTACCTTCCGCGATCGCTCCTAACATCAAAGCACGGTGAGAAATAGATTTATCACCGGGAATGGCAATAGTTCCTGTTAATGCTATTCCAGAACTGGGGGGAACAATAATCAAATCTTGAGATTGATTATCTTGATCTTGAATCTTAACAAAGGGGGATGGCATAAATCTTGTTCGTAAACAGCTTTTTTAATAAGGGGTAACCAACGCCATAACAGCTTAGGCAATAGGGAAAAATCCTATGTCGAAAAAGAGGGTCAGAAACTAATCATAGCAAGACTTATTGCTGATTAATTACGACTTGTTACTTACCACTGCCTCGCAGCGACACTAGCTGTCCTAGTTAGCAGACGATATGATGTTATCAGGGCTTATTTGAAAATTGTCACATGAAACAAAAGTATTCAAAAAATTTTCCGACCTCATCTCAAATTGATTCTCAGCATCAAAAACCAAGCAGACAGAGCAAACCCTCTAACTATCTGCGAAAATTGGCTGCTGGTTGGTTGATTTTACAGGCTTGTTTCTTGACAAATCCAGCTTTAGCTCAAAAACCTAAAAACACTTTAACCTATGGCGAGTTTTTAGAAAAATTGGCCGATAAGAAAGTTGAAACTGTAGAGTTAGACGAAACTAACAGAAGAGCCCGGGTTATTCTCAAAGGAGATGGTGCAGAGCAAACGCCCAAAACAGTCAAACTATTTGATCGTAATCCAGAATTGAGTTCGCGAATTATTCTCTCTGGAGCAGAATTAAAAGCTAAACAATCGGTTGATCGCTCTACTGTCACTGGTATTTTGGTTAATCTGCTATTTATCTTCCTGGTGCTGACTGGATTAATTTTAATCATCAAACGCTCTGCTAATGCTTCAGGACAAGCTTTTAACTTCGCCAAATCGAGAGCTAGATTCCAAATGGAAGCTAAAACGGGAGTTCAATTTGATGATGTAGCAGGCATTGAGGAAGCGAAGGAAGAATTACAAGAAGTTGTGACTTTTCTTAAAGAACCAGAAAAATTTACTGCTTTAGGTGCCAAGATTCCTCGGGGAATGTTATTGGTAGGACCGCCAGGAACAGGTAAAACCCTTTTGGCAAAAGCGATCGCTGGTGAAGCTTCGGTTCCATTTTTTAGTATTTCTGGCTCGGAATTTGTCGAGATGTTTGTGGGTGTCGGCGCTTCTCGGGTGCGGGATTTATTTAAAAAGGCCAAAGAAAATGCTCCCTGTTTGATCTTTATCGATGAAATAGATGCCGTTGGCCGTCAAAGAGGTGCTGGCATTGGTGGCGGCAACGATGAAAGAGAACAAACCCTCAACCAATTACTCACTGAAATGGATGGTTTTGAAGGAAATGCCGGAATTATTGTGATTGCTGCAACAAATCGTCCCGATGTCTTAGACAAAGCATTATTGCGCCCTGGCCGTTTTGATCGCCAAGTATTCGTTGATTATCCTGATTATCAAGGTCGTTTGGGCATTTTGGAAGTTCACGCCCGAGATAAAAAAGTTGCCGCTCAAGTTTCCTTGGAGGCGATCGCCCGTAGAACCCCTGGATTCAGTGGTGCAGATTTAGCTAATCTTCTCAATGAAGCAGCTATTTTTACCGCTAGAAGACGGAAAGAAGCTATTACCATGACCGAGATTAACGATGCGGTAGATCGCATTGTCGCTGGGATGGAAGGAGTTCCTCTCGTAGATAGCAAAGCCAAGCGTTTAATTGCCTATCATGAAATTGGACATGCGATCGTGGCTACCTTAGTGCCTAACCATGATCCGGTAGAAAAAGTGACTCTGATTCCCCGTGGGCAGGCCAAGGGTTTAACTTGGTTTACCCCTGATGAAGAGCGGGGTTTGATTACCAGAAGTCAAATTTTAGGGAAAATTGCCTCTACTTTAGGGGGAAGAGCCGCAGAAGAGGTGATCTTTGGTAATCCAGAAGTGACTACTGGAGCGAGTAATGATATTGAACAATTAACCTCGATGGCTCGTAAAATGGTTACTAAGTTTGGGATGTCAGAACTTGGACCTTTCGCTTTAGAAGGAGAAGATCAGCCAGTATTTTTGCGTAATGAACCAATGCGGCGCTCGGAATATTCAGAAGAAATTGCTGCTCGTATTGATGCTCAAGTCAGAAGCATTATTGTAGAATGCTATGAAAATGCCAAAAATATTATTCGAGATAATCGTTACGCAATTGATCGTATTACGGATATTTTGATTGAAAAAGAAACCATTGAAGGGGAAGATTTCCGCAATTTAGTTAAAGATTTTTCGGCCACACCAGAACCTAAAGCTAAGATTTCTTTTTAGAAATTGACAATTATTTTTTAATACTTTTGACGCTTGCGCAGCTCTACCCGAAGGGTCTCGACCCTGCGGATTGAAAATCCGTTTATCCAGAGCACCGATCTGTTTACCCAGCTCCGTGTTCTGGGGACAAGCCCAGCTTCGTGTTCTGGGCTAAGGAACGCCCTAAAGGATATGCGGAGCGGTATGCTTTAGCGCTAGCTTCGCGTCGCGCGAGTTTGACTTCTTGATGAACAGTGAGTCCTAGGTTAATGATTTCTGATAAAATCTGCTGATATTCTTTATTGCTATTGTTATGGGGTAAAGATAAAAAGTGAACCAATTTGTTTTCTAGATTAGCAAAGAGTTGGTAGATATCTTTATGATGACCTGTTTTCCGATAAATAGTATTATGAATTTTCATACTCTGAACCAAACTATTTCTGGTTGTCAATAGAATTTCTTTTATTTCTAAGGATGATGCGGCACTTTTTGGTAGCAAATTTTCTCGATCATTGAAGTAACTTAAAGCAGTAAGAGTTTGCAAAGTCTCAATTAGATGATTGAAATCTTCTACTTTTTCGAGAATAATCGCAATGGGTTTTAACCTTTTAGCTTTATGCCATAACCAATAGTTAACTAATAAGAGCAGAAATAACGCGATCGCGATCGCTAATAAGAAAATTATTATTAATCCATAACTATTATTCGATACAATCCCTAAATTGCGAAAAATAAGTAAGTTCAGGGGCAATAATAAGATAATTTATAAAAATAAAATCGCAGCCTCTGTGATTAGTAATGGTGGAAAATATTTCTTTTTACGGAGCATGAGAACTCGACAGAGATCTATGGCCCAATTATCAAAAATATTTGATAGTAAAAGACTCTCTAATTCAGCTTGAGAAATACTTATTTTATCCCAATTTACTGAGTTGTTCATAGATAAATAAATTATTTCCTAATACCGAATATCTAACACCTAATACCTATCAATCAATATGAGTAATATTAGCTCACACCTAAAACATTACCAATAATTTTTAAGACCTCAATATAAAAATTACTTTCTATCTCACGAAACAGGGCAAGAGGTTGTCCAGGACTACCAAAGAAAGGTCTAAGAGTCCATCCTAGCTGACTACCGACAAAACCATAAAGAAATAGCCAAGCCTTTATCAGATTATGGCGATTTTTAGCTGATTCTGATTCAGGATCGATTAATGCAACCATTGCTTTATGAAAAAATTTTATGCCAATAAATCCAGTCAGAGCAAGCACGACTATATTTAATAACTGGAAAAATTCATAATCACTCATCGATAACCGAAAAAATAGCGTTACTGGAGCAAAACCAAATAACATCACACTAATCATCGACATCGAAGCTAACAGTAAAGCAACATATTTATTAAAAAAACGTTTTGAACCAAAAATAACATCGAAAAAATAAGTTGACAATCAAATCACTACCATGACAGGTAAAAGCGCAGGTTTTGATTTTGGATTAAAAACATTTTTAACTTGTTCTGATGACAATAACATTGATTCTCCGCTATTCCTCAAGCAGTCCTTGAAGCAATTAAAGTTAGCTAATCGCAAACTTTCTCGGAAAAAGAAACGTTCCTTATCTAGAGAAAAAGCTAGAAAAAACTTAGTCAGAGTTCATGAAAAAGTAACTAATCGTCGGACTGATTGGTTTTGGAAATTAGCTCATCAGTTAACTGATAACTACGATTATCTATATTTTGAGACTCTTAACCTAAAAGGGATGCAAAGATTATGGGGGCGTAAGATAGGTGAAACACGCTTTTAGTGAATTTCTCAAGATATTAGAGTTTGTTGCTGAAAAAAAAGGGAAGATTGTTAGTTACTCGACTGTTGTGATTTAGATTGGCGATCGCAAAAAACTCAACTAATCATGCAGGAACCTCCTTATTTTGCTTCGCAAATAAACGCGAAAAGACTTCGTCGGCTGA